>JAMPHJ010000145.1 GCA_023663465.1 Muribaculaceae bacterium
CGCTAAGTGCCGGCGTTTTTCAAGGACCTTCGTGGGATTTCTATCTGTCCTGCCGGTCTATGTTAAGGAGCTGACTGAAAATTGATTTCCGTGCGCAGGGTAGTGAAGGCGGTAGGGCAGACATGAATCCCGCGAAGGCGTATAATAATAAAACAGAACAAATGTTCTAAAAAGTATTGCATCAAATCTGAAAATATGATAGGATAGTTTTATATCAAAACGTATGTTCTGTATGGAAATAGGGGAGGAGGGATAGCTTGGAGCTGAAAATTACATCGGGGATGTCTATTATGGATAAATTGAATATTTTGGCGGATGCGGCTAAATATGATGTTTCGTGCAGTTCCAGCGGTTCTTCCCGGAGGGGGGACGGGCAGGGGATTGGGAATACTCTGAAGGCGGGGCTTTGTCATAGTTTTGCGGCGGATGGGCGTTGTATTTCCCTGTTGAAGATTTTGTTTACGAATGAATGCATTTTTGACTGTAAATATTGTATGAACAGGCGGTCTAATGATGTGCCGAGGGCTTCTTTTACGCCGGATGAGGTCTGCGAGCTGACGATGGAGTTTTACCGGCGCAATTATATAGAAGGTTTGTTTTTAAGCTCCGGTATTTTGTATAATCCAGACTATACGATGGAGCTGATTTGCCAGACGCTTTATAAACTGCGCACGATACACCGTTTTCAGGGATATATCCATGTGAAAGCCATTCCGGGGGCAGACCCTGTGTTGATACAGAAAGCGGGATTTCTGGCGGATAGGATGAGCGTCAATCTGGAATTGGCGACGGCGGATGGACTGCGCGCCCTGGCGCCCAATAAGCATCGGAAGAATATTTTAAGACCGATGAAACAGATTCAGAATCAGATTGAAGTCAATAAGGAAGAATTGACGCTGTACCGGAATGCACCCCATTTTTGTGAAGCGGGACAGTCTACGCAGATGATTATTGGCGCGCTGCCGGAGAGCGATTATCAGATTATGGCGGTGGCGGAAAGTTTGTATCAGAAATTCTCTTTGAAAAGGGTGTATTATTCCGCTTTTGTCAATGTCAATGAAGAGAAGGATTTGCCCGCGCTGCCGGGCGGACCGCCGCTTTTGCGGGAACATCGCTTATATCAGGCGGACTGGCTGCTTCGTTACTATGATTTTACGGTAGAAGAGCTTCTGACGGAGGATAGACCCAATTTTAACATGATGATTGACCCGAAAGCGGATTGGGCGGTCAGGCATTTGGAGTTGTTTCCAGTGGAAATTAACAGGGCGGATTATCATCTTTTACTCCGTATCCCCGGAATTGGTGTAAAAAGCGCGAAGCGGATTGTCAGGGCGAGGCGGTTTGGCAGGCTGACGTTTGAGGATTTGAAGAAAATGGGCGTCGTATTGAAGCGGGCTTTATATTTCATTACCTGTAATGGGAAAATGATGTACCCGACGAAAATAGAAGAAAACTACATCGTTAGAAATCTGACCTATCAGAACCGGAAATCCGGGAAAGAGACGCTTGCCTTTGCGGCGGGTCAAATGCAGTATGAGCAATTGTCGCTGTTTGATGAGACAATTGTTTCAGCGAATTGTGCTGATGGGGGAGTGTATAAGTAAGTGCGTTTTTAATAGGCTGGCAATTGGATGAAGGCAATGGAATGAAACAATGGTCTGTACCAATGGCATTGCAGGATATAAATGCAGAGCAAAGAAAGGCAGAGGAGTGCAGGATAATGACGACAGAAAAATATCTGATTTGCGAGGATTCCCTGGAAGGTGTTTTTACGGGGATTTATGAGGCTTATGCTCTTAGGGAGGGGCATGAGCATATCCATCTGCAAATCGGCGAGGAAGAAAATCTCAGACTATTTGCCCAGTATTTGTATATTGCGCCGGATTTTGTGAAGACTAAGAAAGTAGCAGAGACGCTGCTAAGGCGGCTGGGTGAGGAAGCCTATCTGGATATCTGCCGGGCGATGGCAACGGAAGATGCGGACAAGGGGGAAGCTGTATACCGGACGGTTGTGGACGGCATTACGCAGGGAAGCGGAAAGAAAGTTTTAGAGCATCTTACGAATCCCTATGTAGAGCGGGTCTTTCGACTGGCAAGGACTACGGCGAACGAAGTCCATCGTATGATGGAGTTTATCAGATTTCAGGAACTGGAACGGGGCGTTTTGTTTTCCAGAATCGCTCCGGGGTGCAATGTGATGCCCTTCATCATGCCCCATTTTGCGGACAGACTGCCCAGAGAAGATTTCCTGATTTATGATGAGAAGCGGAACCTATACGGTGTGCACCCCACCGGGAAAGAGTGGTATCTGGTGTCGGATACAGGCAAATTGGAAGAAGAAGTATTTCGGTTGTCAGGGAAAGAAGAACAATATCAGGAGCTTTTTACCAGATTCTGTAAAACCATTGCGATAAAAGAGCGCAGGAATCCAAGGTTACAGCAACAGATGCTGCCTTTGAAGTTCCAAGAATATATGGTAGAATTTCAGAAAAAATGAGAAAAATGCGATTTACTCTGATAAAGCGCTAAAGCAATAATAGGCAAATTCGACAAAGAAAAATCGGAAAGAGACAAAGAGCTGCCCAAAATGTAAAAAAAGGAAAAATTGTTTGTTTTCGGGTACAATAATTTGCTCTTTACAAATGAAATAGATAAGATATAATACAGACATAACAAAAGGTTTTTAGCGTATACATACTATTTCCTGCGAAGAAAACGTTTTCTCGGCGGATAGTATCCACGCAACACACAGAAAGGAAGGTGTTTATGATGTTGCAACGCAAAATTAAGTTGAGGCCCGATGAAGCAAAGGATTTTGTGGCGGCTGCTACGCGGTGTTTGTTTGATGTAGATATTTCTTACAACAGTTTCATAGTAGATGCCAAATCCATTCTTGGTGTATTAGGATTGAATTTTGACCAGGTACTGACTGTTTCCTATAACGGGCATGACGAAGATTTTGAGAAGTATCTTCAGAAGTTCGCCGTAGCGTGCTAATAAAATAACAGGTATTGTTTATGCAATTGACTCCCTATGCAAGATAGCGTAATATCTTGGTAGGGAGTATTTTTATATTTAAGTTAAGGTGTCAAAAGGCTCCTTTAGCTTATGGGAAGGGCAGATTGTGTAATTGTGTAGTTGCGCAGAATATACAATCCATAAGCAGGCACTGTGAAAACGCCGGTACTTAGTGAAAAAGACGCTTGGCGGCTTTTGAACTTAGTACCGCTGCGTTTGAACCGTAGCGGGAGCGGACCTGCGTTGGATTGTATATTCTGCACAACGGACGGCTGCAAAATACAACAAGATAATCACAAAGCAATCTTTTTATTTCAGAAAGGAAACCACACATGGAAATTCGGATTTCTGTCAGGGCTTTGGTAGAGTTCATTTTACGCTCCGGCAACATCGACAACCGCAGGGCGGCGGCGCCCGCGGACGCGATGCAGGAAGGCGGGCGGATTCATAGAATGATTCAGAAACGCATGGGCGCAGGATATCATGCGGAAGTAGGGCTGCGCTATCTTTATCCTACGAAACAGTACGATATTGTCATCGAAGGACGTGCTGACGGGATAATTTTAGAGCGGATGGACGATGGCGTGGCGAAACTGACGGCTAAAAACGTCCTGGCAGCTTTAACGGCTAAGGACGCCCCAGCAGATTCGACAGATAAGGAAGTTCCGACGGATTCACTGGACGACATTACCGCAACAATTGATGAAATCAAAGGAACTTACCATGATTTGGCGAAAATGAACCAGGCGGTTCCCGTGCATCTGGCACAGGCGAAATGCTATGCATATATTTACGCGGTACAGAACCGTTTGCGCACGATTCGCGTCCGTATGACTTACTGCCATCTGGAAAAGGGGGGAGTCACCAGCTTAACGGAAGGGGAAATCCGCTATTTTCATTATGATTATACTTTAGAAGAGCTTGAGGAATGGTTTGAGGGGCTGATGAAGCAGTACCGGAAATGGGCGGACTATAGTTTTGAGTGGAATGGGGTGCGACAGGCTTCTATTAAAGCCCTTTCTTTTCCTTTTGCGTACAGGGAGGGGCAGAAAGAGCTGGCTACCTATGTTTACCGGACGATTTACCACAAGCGGAAACTGTTTATTGAGGCGCCGACCGGGGTGGGGAAAACGATTTCCACCGTATTTCCGGCGGTGAAGGCGGTGGGCGAGGGTTTGTTGGAAAAAGTTTTTTATCTGACGGCGAAAACCATTACCAGAACCGTGGCGGAAGATACATTTCAACTGTTACGGAATCAGGGGCTGCGCTTTAAAACCGTGGTTTTGACGGCAAAGGATAAGATTTGTTTCTTAGAAGATACGGAATGTAACCCGGAGGCATGTCCTTACGCGAAAGGGCATTACGACAGGGTCAACGATGCCATCTACGATTTGCTGACGAAAGAAGAGGGTTTTTACAGGGAAAAAATAGAAGAATATGCAAAAAAGCACATGGTCTGCCCTTTTGAGATGTGCCTTGATCTGAGTCTTTTTGCGGATGCGGTTATCTGTGATTACAATTATGTCTTTGACCCCCATGTGTATCTGAAACGCTTTTTTGCGGATGGAAACAGGAAAGAATATTTGTTTCTAATCGACGAGGCGCATAATCTGGTAGAGCGCGGCAGGGATATGTACAGCGCCGTCTTGTGCAAAGAGGACTTTTTGGAATGGAAAAAGCGGATAAAGCCCTATTCGCCGGGCTTAGAGAAAAAATTTGAGAAATGCAATAAGGAGCTGCTTGCGCTGAAAAGGGAATGCGTTACTTACAAAGTAGAGGATTCCGTGGCTGCTTTTGCGATGGCGCTTAGCCGTCTGCATTCTGCGTTGGGCGATTATCTGGAAGAACATGAGGAAAGTCCTCTGCGAAAAGAGCTTCTGGAATTTTATTTCGAGGTATCGCATTTTCTGGGGATGTATGAGCTGCTGGATAAAAATTATGTCGCTTATTCCGAGATAAAAGATAACGGCTGTTTCCTATTGAAGCTGTTTTGCGTGAATCCGGCGAAGAATCTGAGGGAGTGCATGATGCGGGGAAGAAGCGTGATTCTTTTTTCCGCCACGCTGCTGCCGATTCAATATTATAAGACGTTGCTGGGAGCGGACGAGGGGGATTATGAGGTTTATGCGAAGTCCGTCTTTTTGCCGGAAAAGAGGGGGCTGTATATCGGAAGTGATGTAACCAGCAAATATACAAGGCGCAGTGAGATGGAATATTACAACATTGCCGCCTATATTTATGAGACGGTGAAGTGCAGGAAGGGAAACTACATGGTTTTCTTTCCGTCCCACGCGTTTCTGGGACGGGTGCTTGAAAGTTTTCAGGCATATTTTGCAGCAGAGGACATAGAATGCGTCGTACAGCAGGATTATATGGATGAACGCGCAAGGGAAGAGTTCCTCTATCGGTTTGTGGGAAATGAACAGTGCGATTTCTCGGAAGTGATTCAGATGGATATCGAAATGGAAGAGGAAAAAACGCTGCTGGGTTTCTGCGTAATGGGCGGCATTTTCAGCGAAGGCATAGACTTAAAAAGCGATAGTCTGATTGGCGCGATTATTGTGGGGACGGGGCTGCCCCAGGTGTGCAATGAGAGGGAAATCCTCAAAAACTATTTTGACGGCTGGGGGGAAAACGGTTTCGATTACGCTTACCGGTATCCGGGGATGAACAAGGTGCTGCAGGCTGCGGGGCGCGTTATCAGGACTGCGGAAGATGTAGGAATCGTCCTGTTATTGGACGAGCGTTTTTTACAGCCCGCTTACCGGAAACTATTTCCGCGGGAGTGGGACAACTTTGAAGTGGTCACTACGAAGCAGATTTCTGAAAAGGTGAATGGGTTTTGGGAAAAGTGGAATGAATAACACCTGCCATGGATAAAAATGTATAACAGTTGGTTTCTATTTGTGAATTTTAGTGGAATCCGATGAATTGTCGCACAATGATTAGCGCGTCATAAATTTATGACAGACGTGTCAAGTGTGGATAACTTAGTGGAAATTGGGGATTTCTCACCTGTTTTTCTGCTTTTTCAACAAAAATGTCAGAAATAAATGTGGAAAAGTCAGTCAATCAGATTTAAGAAGTCAAAAAAATACTCTTCCGGTCAATATGAAATTTGAAGCCAAAAATCTAAAGCAAATCAACGTGGAAGAACAAAG
>JAMPHJ010000146.1 GCA_023663465.1 Muribaculaceae bacterium
GTTCTTGGTAGAACCAACACCCTTCTTATGTGCAAAAAATTGAAGGTTCATATTTAACATGGTCTTACACCTCCTCAAATTTCAATTTACAGTATTTTTTCCCGTATTGTTTTACAATCCCGGAAAGTCCAAGTACAAGAGAATCTACCAAGGCTTTTGAAGTCGCCTGTAAAGCACTTTCAAACCTGCAGACAATCAGCCCTTTCTCTTCATCGGTTTCAACGACGATGTTTTCCTTTGTGATTTCCTCTAAGGAATTGATGGTGTTGATAACCAGTATGGAAATGGATGCGCAGACGATATCTTTACCATAATTATCAAATCCCGCATGTCCGCTGCAGATAAAGTCTTTATAGTCTCCTGACTTTGTTTTATGAAATGTTACCGTTGTCATTGCACACCTTTAAGCATCGCATGTACTATGCGTTAATCTTATCGATTTTTACCTGTGTGTATGCTTGTCTATGACCATTTTTCTTATGATAGCCGGTTTTTCTTTTATACTTGTAAACGATGATTTTGCGTCCGCGTCCCTGCTCCATAACAGTCCCGGATACGGTTGCGCTGGCAACATCGCCTGCAACTTTCAGCTCGTTATCGCTGATTGCTACCACCTGGTCAAATGTAACAGTAGCCCCTACTTCAACGTCCAGCTTTTCTACTTTGATAACGTCGCCTTCGGATACTTTGTATTGTTTTCCGCCTGTTGCAATAATTGCGTACATAAGGCACCTCCTTTATATGGACTTTCATCCATCTTACTCGCCAGTTTCGGTGATGCCCAATCCATTCCCTTGCCAGGAATCCGGGCATACTTATACCTCACTGTGCGGCATACTCGAATATTTTATCCTTTTTGGGCGGATTTGTCAATATCTGGGCGCAAGATTTTTGTCCGTTGCAAAAAAATACGCCGCAACCTGCGCCCTTGAGCTAAATTCTTCGGTTTCTAACAGCTCCCGTACTTCTTCCCTCGTATAGAATTTCGCTTCTATCATTTCATTATCGGAAGTGTGGTCCTCGAAACTGCCTTCCGCTTCCACGAAGGCAATCTGGGTTTTAACATCGGAAAAAGCGACTGCGGCATAGGAAGGTTTTAGAATCTGTAGGATTTTTCTGACCTGTAGTCCGGTTTCTTCATATAATTCCCGCTGGATACATTCTTCTATGGACTCCCCCTCTTCTATCATGCCGGCGCAGAGGTTATAGACGTAGTGGTTGACGCCCATACGAAATTCCCGCAGAAGTAAAAGCCTGTCTTCACAATATGCCACAATGGAAACGCCGCTGATAAGAGTCCCCAGCGCAGTTTCATCCGGGATTTCATGTCTGCTGACAATCTCATAGACCTTCTCTTTGCCTTTTTTGTTCAGATAGGTCAATTCATAATTCTTTAAATATTTGCCGTCTTTTACTTTCGTCAGTTTTAAAAGTTTCAAGGTTTTTCCGCCTTCCTTTCTGATGCAGAATCTGCGCCTTGCCGCATCTGTTCTGCAAAGGATTTATTTTTCTTCTGGCGTGTGATTTCCATCAGCCCAAGTCCCGTGATATCCACCACATAGGCGGATACGGAATCTTTTTTTAATAAGCTCTTCATATATTCCGTCAGCCGGGCGGTGTGCTCCGGCGTCTTCATATTGATAAAATCCACCAGAATCATGCCGGAAAGATTTCTTGCCCGCAGGGATATGGCGATTGCTTCTGCAGCTTCTAAATTGATTTTAAAATAGGTTTCTTCCTGATTTTTATGGGATTCATATTTTCCAGTATTGACATCTATCGCAATCAGGGCTTCTGTCTGCTCGATAATCAGATAAGCGCCGGATTTTAACCAGACTTTTTTCCCTAAAAGCTCCTGTATCCGCGTCTCGATGGAGTACAGCTTATATAAAGGCAGTCTGCTGTCTTCATAGTAGCGTATCGGGACCGGGGAAAGCTGCCCGGAAGTCAGTTGCTCATAGAGGTCTTTTTTGTCCGTAATGATTTCGTCATATTCCGACTGATAGCAGTTTTTCAGAAAGGCAAGATAAGGCGGTTCGCTTTCATATAGACAGCTAAAGCGTATCCGCGTCCTGCCAATTTCCAGAATATGCGTAAGCTTTGTGGCAAGCGTCTGGGCCTCTTTCGTAACGATGGAGGTATCCTCGACATTTCCCGCATTGGTGCGGACAGTGACGTCAAAATGCTGCGCAATTTCCAGAAGAGGCTCTAAATCCTGATAGAGATGGTGATATCTGGCTCCGAGCCGGGAAGAGATTTTAATGCCCTTTCCTTGTAAAGAAGAATCGGTTATCCCCTTGTCTATCCCTGGGTTTCGATATTCTATGACGACATAGGAGCCTGCGAGGGAAAGTCTGGTAGATACCGTGGCAAGTTTGGTTTTGACCGGCTTTTTGGTGACTTGCACTAGCAGCTCGTCCCCAATTTTTAAGGTACCGTCTGACTCTCTATTTGTCAAAATGGCATTTTTGGCTTCTGCAAGTGACAAAAAGGTCAGGACGCCTTTTTGGATTTCGACAAAAGCGGCGCCGATATTGGCTGCGATGTTCTGTACCCTGCCTACATAGAGATTGCCTATCTGACATTCCGTCTGTTCTGGCAAGAGTGTATCCGCCTGAATCGCCAGGATTTGACGCTCGCAAATCAGAATGGAAAAAAGTTTATGATACAATTCTAGAAAAAGAATCTTTCCTTTTGGCTTATCCTGCATTCTCTGAATCCTCCATAGCGGGGCTTGTAAGCTTGTTTCCTAATTTATCACGCTTTCCCCGACTGCTTCTAAGGGAATAAATCTGCCTGTTTCTTCCTGTTTTGAAGATTCTATAGAGGTATCTGTAGTATAGGTCTCTATCCTGAAAATCCGGTAGGCATAAGGCGGCAGCATCACATGGGAGTAAGCACAGAATGCGTCCACTACCATCTGGGGCTTGATATTTCCGCTGCTGCTGGCGTTCACCAGCATGGAAAGGACCGGATATGGCAGTTTATAGTCAGAAAGCAGTTTTTTCTCGGTATCGGCGTCGATTTCGTCGCTGGATTCTGCTTTCAGCTCGTAAATACATGGTTTTAAATCGACGTCCAGTATCTGTTTTTTCGTCTTCTTTGTCACCCAGATATGCTCCATGTCATAAAAAGAATCCAGGCTTCGTTCCATAGCCGCCCGGTCGAAAAATTCAGAAGCGATTTCTTTTGGGAAATTCAAAGGCTCCCTTAGGAAAGCAATCCGGTATTTTGCCGCGGCGACGCTTGCCATAGCGTTTGGAGCAGTATCGGGAAGCGCCCTGACGGATAGAATCTCGATACCTTCTACCATGACTTCGTTTAAACGCTGCAGGATTTCTTCCGTAGAAGAAAAAGACTGCACTTCGATATCCATATATTCCCCGATGCTTTCCACACCGACGCCAAGCGGCGCGGCAAAGGACATGACGGGATGGGGGCTAAACCCTTCCGTATAGCGAATCGCAAGATTGGCGCGGCGGATGGCTTTTTGGAAAAAACGCATGATGTCTAGATGCCCAATGAATTTCATCGTCCCATATTTGGCAAATTTTATTCTTATTTTCATACAAATAACCGTGCCTTTCTTTTAACCTGCGACATTAACACCTGCAACAGTTATATCAGGATTGGTATCGATACTACACCCGAATTTTTTGGCGCCGCAGCCCTGACACCTTGTCCGGCAGTTTTCCGATGTAGTCCCTGCCATTGCTTTTTTCCATTCCCGCAGTAAAAATTCTTTGGTTACGCCGCAGTCTAAGAAGTCCCAAGGGAAAATTTCGTCTTCTTTTCTCTCACGAACCGTATAAAAATCTGGATTGACACCGCATTCTTCAAAACTGGACATCCAGAAATCGTTATGAAAATATTCGCTCCAGGAATCGAACATGCAGCCTTTCTGATAGGCTGTTAAAATTACGTTTGCAAGTTTTCTGTCACCCCTTGCAAGAATTCCTTCTAGCACACTGACGTCAGCTTCGTGCCAATTATACTTGATGCTCTTCTGATTTAGCTGCGCCATAATTCCTTTCCGGGTCTGGTACGCTTTTTCAAGAAATTCTTCTTTCGTACACATTTTTGCCCATTGAAAGGGCGTAAATGGCTTAGGGATGAAGAATGAGGTACTTGTGACAATCTGTACCTTACCGTTTTTCCGTTCACTTTTAGGCACTGTTTCAAAGAAAGCCGCCGCGATTTTATTGGATAGGTCTCCGATGCCCCAAATATCCTCTTCTGTCTCTGTAGGGAGTCCGAGCATGAAATAGAGTTTGACGCGGGTCCATCCCCCCTGAAAGGCGAGCGTCGCCCCCTGCAAAATGACTTCTTCGGTCAATCCTTTATTGATGACATCTCTAAGCCGCTGACTGCCCGCTTCCGGCGCAAAAGTAAGGCTGCTCTTCTTCACATCCTGTACTTTACTCATAACGTCGAGGGAAAAGGCGTCAATGCGTAAAGAAGGCAGCGATATATTGATATGTTTCTGGCTGCATTCCTGTATCAGAAATTGAAGCAGGTTGTCCAATTCGGAATAGTCGCTGGAACTTAGAGAGCTTAAAGAAATTTCCTCATAGCCGGTGTTACGAAGCATCTCCAGGGCATACCCTTTTAGGACTTCCACATCGCGCTCTCTCAGAGGGCGATAAATCTGTCCCGCCTGACAAAACCGGCATCCCCTGATGCAGCCCCGCTGGATTTCTAAGACGACTCTATCCTGTGTCACCTGGATAAACGGAACGACGGGTTTCACCGGATAATAAGTATCCGACAACTGGGTAACAAGCTCTTTCGTAACCGTATCCGGCGCGGGGGCATAAAGTTTTTTCCTGCCTTTGATGGTGCCGTCTTCATGGTACTCTTCTTCATAGAAGGCAGGAACGTAAATACCGGGAATGAGCGCTGCATGTTGTAAAAAGTCCATGCGGCTGCCTCCCGTCTTTTTATTTTCCTTATAAAGATCAAGTAATTTCCGATATTGGGTTTCCCCTTCCCCGATATAGAATAAATCAAAAAAATCCGCAATCGGCTCTGGATTGTAGCTGCAAGGTCCCCCGCCTATGACAATCGGGTCTTTATCCTCCCTCTGACTGGCAAGCAGGGGAATCTGGGATAAATCCAATATCTGTAAAATATTGGTATAGCACATTTCATATTGCAGCGTAATGCCGAGAAAATCCATATCCTTCACCGGCTGCTGCGATTCCAGGGCAAATAAAGGAATCTGTTTTTCCCGCAGAATCTTATCCAAATCCACCCAGGGCGAATATACCCGCTCGCACCAGACGTCTTCCCAGGAATTGAACATACCGTATAAAACCTGAATGCCAAGATGGGACATGCCGATTTCGTAGACGTCTGGAAAGCACATGCAGAACCGGATATCCACCTTATCCGGGTCTTTTTTGATAGAATTTACTTCATTGCCAATATAACGCGCAGGTTTGTCCACCTGCATTAAAATTTCATCTGATAATGCCAGTTGTCTTGCCATTTTTCGGAAGTTCCTTTTTAAAATTTAAACAGCTCCGTCAGTTGGATGCGGTTCTGTTCGTTTTCAGAATCATTTATTTGAAAATAATCTTCGGATATCATACCATAGACGTCGTTCATGGAATAGCCGAAAATTTTATATTGCCCGGCATCGCATAATAAGAAACCGATAAATAAAGCGATTGCCACTGCCATACGGAGTTTGAACGTAGAGGAAAGGGGCTGCTCCATTTCTTCTCTTTGCATAGCGTTTTCTTCTGCGCCGGTATAGAAGTATTCTTCCCGATGCAGGGCATTTCCTTTGTCCCATAGCGGCAGGGAAGATTCCGTTCCGTAGAGAAGCCTTTCCCGTTGTCTGATTTTCATGCGGTTATCCATGTTTTCTTCCC
>JAMPHJ010000147.1 GCA_023663465.1 Muribaculaceae bacterium
GTTTCTGGTGGGGATGATGCTGATTGCTGAATCATATCTGCCTTCCTACGGGCATATGGACAACCCGGTCAACAATGAAGTATCCGAGCGTTATATCGAGGACGGGCTGCAAGAGACCGGAGCGGTCAATATTGTGACCGGCATGATACTGGATTACAGGGCATTTGATACATTGGGCGAGTCCCATGTGCTTTTCATTGCCACCTGTACTGTCTTAATCCTGCTTCGGAAGGACAGGAAAAAGGACGAGCATGGAAATGACATCAATGTCAGTGATAGGATTTATGAGCCGAAAAACGATGTCATTTTACAAATGGCGGCGCGTATTTTGGTGTCCCCGATTATTATTTTCGGCATCTATGTGATTCTGGGCGGACATTTAGGACCGGGCGGCGGTTTTTCCGGCGGCGCCATTATCGGAGCGGGATTGATTCTGTATCTGAATGCGTATGGGTTCCAGAAGACGGAGCGTTTTTTTACAGGAAAGACCTACAAAGTGTTGAGTGTCTGCGCGCTGGGCTGTTACTGTCTGGCGAAAAGTTATTCTTTCTATACGGGAGCGAATCACATTGAGAGCATCATACCACTTGGAACGCCGGGAGCGATTTTAAGCAGCGGACTGATTCTGATTCTGAATATCTGCGTCGGAATCGTCGTGGCGGGAACGATGTATACTTTCTACGTCATGTTCCGTAAGGGGGATTATTAAAGACGACCGGTGTGTTAAAAGTTCTTTTGAAACGAGAGGTGTAAGATATGGACTTTTCTAATTTATTGACGAATTATGAGGAAGCCGTGTCAATGATTTTATTCGGCATCGGTTTCTCCAATCTGCTGATGCAGAAAAATCTGATTAAAAAAATCGTAGGCATGAATATCATGGATACGTCGGTGTATCTGTTTCTTGCCTTAAAAGGATATATTGCGGGGCATAAGGCGCCCATTGTGGTAAACGGCGTACAGAGCGTGGACGCTTATATCAATCCGATTCCCAGCGGGCTCGTGCTGACGGGTATCGTCGTTTCCGTTTCGGTGACGGCTCTGATGCTGTCTCTGACTATCCGGCTGTATAACCGGTATCATACGCTGGATTTGGACGAAATCTCGACGATGCTGAAAAAGGAGGGATTATAAATGGAATTTGTGCAGAATTTTCCCTTTTTTTCCATTCTGCTGTCCTTATTTTCGGGTTCCGTATCCTCTGTCTTAAACGGAAAGTGGGCAAAGCGTCTAAACATTATCGTAATTACGGTTATCGGCGGCATGTCGGCGGCAGTGCTTGTTTTTACGCTGAAGGTGGGACAGCCCTATGTCTATACGATGGGGCATTTTCCGGCGCCCTGGGGCAATGAAATCCGAATCGGTATTCTGGAAGCTGCGATGGCGTTGTTTTTCTGTGTCATCATGCTTCTATGTGTCGTCGGGGGCGCGCTGGAAAGAGAGCTGGAAATTGAAGAGACGAAACAGAATCTGTATTATATTATGGTGAATCTGCTGCTTTGTTCCCTGCTGGCGTTGATTTATACGAACGACTTGTTTACCGCTTATGTTTTTGTGGAAATCAATACGATATCGGCGTGCGGGCTGATTATGATAAGGCAGACGGGCAGGACGATTGAGGCGGCGACCCGCTATATGATTATGAGTCTTTTAGGCTCTGGTCTGCTGCTTTTGGGAATCTGTTTCCTCTACAGTCTGACCGGACATCTTTTGATGAGTAATATCAAGGAACAGGTGACGCTTTTACAGGCTTCGGGGCAGTACCATATCCCGCTTCTGACGGCAATCTGCCTGATGTCGGTGGGGATTGCGATTAAAAGCGCGCTCTATCCTTTTCATACATGGCTGCCGGACGCTTACGGATATTCTACATTATCCTCTGCGGCGATTTTATCTTCCCTCGTGTCCAAAGGCTATATTTTCCTGTTGGTGAAGATTTTTTACCGGGTGGTGGGCTTTGAGGTAATCCGGGAAACGAAAGTCATCAACGTACTGTTTGTGTTCGGTGTGGCGGGGATGATTATGGGCTCTGTCAATGCGATTAAAGAGAATGATATCAACCGTATGATAGCCTATTCTTCGGTGGCGCAGATTGGGTATATCTATATGGGCTTCGGACTGGGAACAACTTCCGGCATCATTGCCAGCATTTACCATATCGTGTCCCATGCGGCGACCAAATCACTGCTTTTCGTGGCGGCATCGGGTCTTACCGATGCGTCGGGCAAGAGTAAAGATTTCTTCGATTTGACGGGCGCGGGCTATCGGAATAAGCTGGCGGGTGTCGCCTTTACGGTGGGCTCGCTGTCAATGGTCGGTTTTCCGATGTTTTCGGGCTTTATTTCCAAGCTGCTCTTTGCGCAGGCGGCGGTGGAAAATAAACATAAAATACTGATTACGTTGATTGCGCTGGCAATCAGTGTTATTTTGAACGCGGTTTATTTCATGAAGACAGTCATCCGTATTTATACCCCGGAGAAAAGAGAAGTCATCATTGATAAAGGCTTCGAGGAGGTAGCTATCTGGGAGCAGCCCGCCAAAAGCGCGGCGCTGATTTGTTTCATCGCGCTGAATCTTTTCTTAGGATTAAGCTCCGAGCCGATAATCAATCTGATTGAGCGGGGACTGGAAATGTTCGCATAGGGATTTGATGCGGAAAACCGAGAGAAAGGCAAGGTTATGATTATGAATCAATGGATAGATGGTTTATGGATGCTGCTGCCGGTTTTATTATCCGCCGCAAGCGGCGTCGGACTGCTGCTTTCGCGGCATAAAGAAAGGCAGGACGGGGCGCAGTCAAAGAAACGGCTGCATCTTCTGGTCGGCGCAGTGTTGTTTCTGGCGGCGATGCTGGCGGTAACAGCGACCTGGGGCGGCGAGAAGAGCCTGACGCTGTTTTATGTCATGGATGATATTCCGATTTATTTTCATGTAGATGCGCTGGGAAAATTATTTGTGACGCTGACGAGTGTTATCTGGGCGGCGGTGGGGATTTACGCCTTCGTCTATATGGAGCATGAAGGAAAAGAACGGCGTTTTTTCGGCTTCTACCTTCTGGTATATGGCGTGCTGCTGGCGCTGGAATTTGCGGGAAATCTGATTACCTTTTATTTCTTTTATGAACTGATGACGCTGACTTCTATGCCCTTAGTCATGCACAACGGCTCGAAAGAGGCGATTCTGGCGGCGCTGAAATATTTGTTTTATTCGATGTGCGGCGCATATTGCGCGCTGTTTGGCATCTATGTGCTGTATCAATACTGCGATACGCTGACCTTTACTACCGGTGGCGTTTTAAATATGACACTGGCGTCAGAAAATAGCGGGGTTTTACAAATCGCAGTCTTTTTGATGTTAATTGGCTTCGGGACGAAAGCGGGAATGCTTCCGTTTCATTCCTGGCTGACGGCGGCGCACCCTGCCGCGCCCGCGCCCGCGTCTGCGGCATTGTCCTCGATTATCGTAAAAGGGGGTGTGCTGGCGATTATCCGCACGGTATACTATATCGTAGGTCCCGCGTTTTTGAAAGGCACCTGGGTGCAGACAGCATGGATGGTATTGTCGCTTGTGACGGTGTTCATGGGTTCTATGCTGGCTTACCGGGAAAAAGTGTTTAAGAAAAGGCTTGCTTATTCCACAGTTTCCCAAGTGTCCTATATTCTGTTTGGACTGTCGCTTTGTACGGATACGGCGGTGAGCGGTGCGCTGCTGCATGTGGTATTTCATGCCTGTATCAAATGTGCGCTGTTTCTGACGGCAGGTATTTTTATTTTCCGTACAGGAAAGACGAGAGTGGAGGAGTATGTGGGGATTGGCAAAAGCATGAAAGTGACGTTGTGGTGTTACACTTTTGCATCCCTCGCCCTTATTGGCATTCCACCCATGAGTGGTTTTATCAGTAAATGGTATCTGGCGCAGGGAGCGTTGCAGGCGGACGTAGGTATTTTTGCGATAGCAGGTCCCGTCATCTTGCTACTTAGCGCGCTTCTGACCGCGGGGTATCTGCTGCCCATCACCATCAAAGGGTTTCTGCCCGGAGAGACTGCGGCGCACGGAAATCTCGGAATGGAAGAAAAGAAAGAACCTATGGATAACATGACAGTGGTATTGTTAGTATTGGCGGTCCTGACGGTATTATTTGGTGTGCTGCCCAATCCGCTGATTACCTATGTAAGCGGGATTGCAGCGTCGCTATTGTAAAGGAGGGGGAGAATACTATGAATGCGTATTATATGGTAATTGCAGTTTTGCTGCCGATGCTCGGCGGAGCGCTCATTCCGCTTCTGCCCTTTCGGAAGAGAAATCAAATGGCAATTTATATAGAACTGATCGTGGTGGCAACGTCGGCGCTCACCTTTTTCCTGATTTGCAACCGTCCCGCGGACGCTTTCGTTTTATTCCGCTTTACGGGGCAGCTCAGCATCAGTCTGAGGCTGGATGGCGCAGGCAGCGTTTTTGCAACGATTCTCGCGTTTTTATGGCCTTTTGCCACGCTCTATTCTTTTGAATACATGAAGCATGAGGAGCGGGAAAAAATCTTTTTCATGTTTTATACGGTTACTTACGGCGTTACGCTGGGTATCGCTATGGCGGAAGATATCGTCACCATGTATTTCTTCTATGAAATGCTGACGATGGTAACGCTGCCGCTTGTACTGCACACGCTGACCAGGGAAGCGGTACTGGCAAGCAGGACTTATCTCTATTACTCCTTGGGCGGTGCGGCGTTTGCCTTTATCGGAATGATTTTCATCCTAATCTATGGCACCACGTCCGACTTCACGCCGGGCGGTGTGCTGGATATGTCCCAGCTTGGCGACAAGACCAATCTGCTGTTGTTCATTTATGTACTGTGCTTCTGCGGTTTCAGTGTAAAAGCCGCCATGTGTCCATTTAGCGCATGGCTACCCAAGGCGGGCGTCGCGCCCACCCCTGTCACGGCGCTTCTACATGCGGTCGCCGTCGTAAAAGCGGGCGCGTTTGCAACGCTGCGAATCACTTATTATAGTTTTGGTACGGAACTTCTGCGGGGAACCTGGGCGCAGGATTTGCTGATGGTCATGATTATTTTTACGATTGTATTTGGCTGCAGCCGGGCGTTGAAAGAGACCCATCTCAAGCGTAGACTGGCTTGGTCAACGGTCAGTAACCTATCCTATATCCTATTCGGCGTCGTGCTGATGACACCCTTGGGATTGATGGGGGCGTTTGCCCATATGCTCTGCCATGCAGTCATGAAAATCTGTTCCTTCTTCTGTGCGGGAGCAGTCATCTATAAAACGGGAAAAACCTATATTCATCAACTGGACGGTCTCGGAAAGCGGATGCCGAAAGTTTTTACGATTTTCACCGTATCTTCTATGGCGCTGATGGGCGTGCCGGGCTTGTGTGGTTTCGTCAGTAAATGGTATCTGGCGAAAGGAGCGGTAGCGGCGAATCAGCCGCTTGCCTATGTCGGGCTTGGCGCAATCCTGATTTCCGCGCTTCTGACCGCCATTTATATGCTGACCATCGTCGTCCGCGCCTTTTTCCCCGGACGGGATTTCGACGATAAGACAATCGCGGACGCGCAGGACCCGAACTGGATGATGATAGTGCCGCTAACTGTTTTTGTGATTGTCATGTTTGCGATTGGGCTGCATCCGCAGTGGTTGATGGATATTGTGGCGGATGTGGCGGTGTCGGGGTTTTAGAGGATGGAGGGAGCACCCGGTGTGCAGCCGTCCGTTGCACAAGACGGACAAGCGCGAAACTGGGGAGTTGGAAACGTCCGTTGTGCAGAAGATACAGTCCAACGCAGGTCCGCTCTCGCTACGGTTCAAACGCAGCGGTACTAGGGCGCTTGAAATACAGCGCCCAAGGACCGGCGTTTTCACAGT
>JAMPHJ010000148.1 GCA_023663465.1 Muribaculaceae bacterium
ACCATGCAGGGACCGAAGCAGCGGATATGTTTGATATCCATCGTATCCATCGCACAGCCGTCACTATCCACACAGATTAGATAATCGCTCCGCTTCGTATACGCCCAAAACTTATCTGCCATTCTTCAGCCCTCCTTTATAAGATGTCCGTATTATTTTTTCCTACGCGCAAGCTCTGCTACATTTTCTTCCACCCGCTTCTTGTTCAACGGATAGAGGAATATTAAGAATACCGCGACAAGCGCAAAACCAATAATCGGCGCAACACAAGAGAGTGTGAAAATCCTCTCTGTAATCACCGGATCAAATGCTGTCTCATCCGTATAGCCAATCATGGTAAGCAGCGAACCTGTCAGTCCTGCTGAAAGCGCCTGACCAAGCTTTCTGGCAAAAGAATATACCGAATAAATCGTACCGTCCTCACGCACGCCGTTCTTTACCTCTGCATCATCAATAACGTCCGTGATCATCGCCCAGATTACCGTATTGAAGAATCCAAGTCCGATATAGGCAACCGTAAAGAATCCAACATAAACATACGGATTAGACGGATGCACAACCAGGCAAACCAGATATAGAACTGCAGAAGCCCCGCAGGATACCACTGAAAGCTCTTTCTTACCAAATTTAGCGGACAGCTTTCCCGCAAGCGGCGCACAGATGATAAGCATTGCAACAGTTCCTGCCAGCGAAGCTGCTGACTGCGCGCTTGCGCTTCCATAGTAATTCGGGAAGACATAGCCTGACATTCCCTGCATAGTCAACATCGCAAGCAAAAGGGCGATTGCTGCTGCAATAATACCTAGTAAGGAGCGGTTCGTAACCAGACTCTTCAATAACTTACCGATATCTAGTTTCTCATTTTTTGCTGGAACTTCAACACGTTCTGTTACAAGGTTAAAGCAAAGCAGATAACAGATAATTGCCATAACGCCAAACACTGCCGCGATCATTGTCATGCGGGGACCGGACAAAACGGTATTGCCATTAACGGTCTCGTAAGCAAACAGCGGCGTACCTACCCCGATTACCATACCTGCCAGCGTCGCGCCAATCGTCCGCCAGGTAGAAAGGGACGCCCTGTCCTTCGGGTCAGGTGATACTGCTGACGCCATAGAACCATAAGGAATATTGATGGAAGTATAAAAAATCGAACCCCATAAAATATAGGTAATAACCATCCAGAATACCTTAAACCCATATGCCATATTGGCAAATCCTGACTGATAGATCAAAAACGAGGAAATCGCCACCGGTCCGCACATGCGCTTAATCCAAGGCTTAAATTTACCGTCCTTCGTCGGTTTGGAGCGGTCCACAATCTGTCCCATTGTCACGTCTGTGACTGCATCGACAAAACGTGCCGCCATCATCAACAGTCCCACGACTGCTCCACTTATCCCCATAACGTCTGTATAGAACTTCAGCATAAAACTAGAAGATAGAATAAAGGTAAAATCATTACCAAAATCACCGAACATGTAACCCACTTTATCTTTCATACCAAAGGGAGCTACCGCTTTCTTTGTATTGTCTTCCATAAAAATCCTCCTTTCAGATTACCTCTCACCTATTATTTTATTTTATCAACTTTTATCAGTTGTGCATTCAGACTCTCTACAAATCCTTCCGGCATCATATTCCCTGCCATCTGAACCACATCTTCCAGCCTCGTGAATTTTACCATATCCCACATGCCGACGCCCGGTTTCATTTCCATATTGGTGGCAAGTTTAACTGCTTTCGCCACGATTTCGATTGCTTCGGGACACTCTGCAATTTCTTCCATCGTACATTTGATGCTGTATTTACCTTCCGGAAACTCCATCGGCGCTTTCAAGTCTAAGTCCCCTGCCAGTTTAAACCAGTTTGCTACGCCTTCCGCTCTTTCATTGACTTCTGGAAGCACATAGATATCCGGTTCTTTTTCCACCTTCTCAAGAGTCATGCTGTCCTTACAGTTTCCTGCCAGTGCAAGGATACTGTTAAAGCCGTCTTTTAAGGCAACTGTAAAGACAAATACCTTATCCGCTGTCTGCACTTCGGTAAGTCCTCCATTGATAAACAGAGAAACCGTAGGCTGATTGGAATAGACGCGAATCTGCGTCGTCCCGCCCGCACGCTGCGCATAGCGTTTCCCGCACAGATGCACCATCGGCTCTTTATTCCAGTATGCCTTATAAATATAATAGCTATCCTTCCTGGTGCAGCGGTCCATCGTCACCAGACCCTTGTTGTTACGTCCTGCTACACCGCCTTCATTTCTCGCAGCGCAGCCAAAGTCAAACATATTCCACACATGGCTTGACCACATCCACGGACGCTCGTCGAGCACTTTCGCCATATGCTCATGATACAATGCCTGATATTCCTCGCTGTAATCCTTACATGCAGGATCGGGACCGTGATAAGTAATGATGCCCTCGCACCCATACTCGGACAGACCAAGACAGATTTCCGGGTGTTCCTTATGGAAATTGTCAAGCCAGGGACCGTTGTCCTCCATCTTTCCGCCATACCAGCCAAAGTAATGATTATAACTTTCCACATCCGTAATATTGTGTACAGGACTGTCAATCGGCGTCATGGAAACGTGCGCAATCGTGGTCAGACGGGTCGGGTCTAACTTCTTGCACAATGCGTTCAATTCCTTATGATTCTCTACCAACTGCTCCGAGATGCCGCCGATTAAGATTTCATTGGATACGCCCCAGAAACAGATACTCGGATGATTATAATTCTGGATAATCAGCTCTTTCATCTGCGTAATGCAATTCTGATGCGCCGCAGGGTCCTGACTCATAACACTGATAAACGGGATTTCCGCCCATACGATAAAGCCAAGCTCATCGCATGCATCATAAAAGTCCTGGGAATGCTGATAATGCGCAAGACGAATCGTATTTGCCCCCAGTTCCTTAATAATCCGCGCATCCTGATAATGGTCTTCCCTCGTCAGCGCATTGCCTTTATAGAGCTGATCCTGATGCCGGCTGACGCCACGCAGCGGTGTGGGAATGCCATTTAGAATGAAACCCTTGTCCGCATCACAAGAGAAACTTCTGACGCCCACACGCGTCATCACCGTATCATATACCTCGTTACGTCTCTGAAGCAGAGCCGTTACCGTATACAGATACGGATTGTCGCAATCCCACAAAACCACATCGGGCACATAAAGCTTCACTGCCGTACTGTCCGCCGGACGGACGCAATAGCCCACTTCTTTCCCCTCTGCATCGCAGATACGATAGAAAACGGTAAAGTTCTCATCCGCATTCGCTACCCATGATTCCATCTCAAACTCAGCGCCGCCGCACTCAGATGGCGTTGCCGTTACTTTCAACCCATTGCAGCCCCAGTAGGATAATTCAAAATGCGTATCCGGTACGCTGATCAGATTCATGCCGCGGTAAAGTCCGCCATAGAACGTAAAATCTGCAGACTGTGGATACACATTGCTCTTGTGCTCATTGCTGCACGCCACTACCAGAAGATTCTCGCCCTCTTTCTTACAGGCTTCCGTAATATCCGCGCGGAATGTGGAATAACCGCCCTCATGATAGCAGATTTCTTTCCCATTCACATACACTCTCGCCTGCTGCCCTGCCGCCGGGATGTCCACAAAAACACGCCCCCCGCTAAGCGGCTGCGTGGGCGTCTCAAATGTCCTCGCATACCAGTAACAGCCCCGGTCATAACTACCGTTCCCGTCATGGCCATCCACGGCGTTCCATGTGTGCGGCAAATCTACCGGAGTCCAGTCCTGCGGCAGTTTGTCCGGCAGCCCTGCATCTTCCTGGATAAACTTCCATCCCCGGTTGATATTGATGATAGTTCTCATGTAAAGTCCTCCTTTCGGTTGTCCGACAGTTATACGCTTGTACCCTTCTAATTCCCATTCATTCTGTCGTGGTAATATTGCCAATCCGCTTTATAACCGTCTCATTGTATATATGTCAATTTATACAATTTCTATGATATAGTTATGCATTTTTTGTTATTTTTGTATATTTTCATCATATTTTCATTTTCTCTTTTTAGCGATATACTATTTTTTGTATTTTTTGCATTTTTATTATTTATGTTGCTTTTACCTAAAAAATGTGCAAAAATAGATTATAAATGTTTGATTTTGAGAGGATAGTGTGAAAAATAAATTTTTCACACGCAAATTTGTGCTTGAGGGCACAAATTCGCAGGCTAAGAAGGGAGCATGGTTATTATTATGCAGAAGACTTTGTCACAAGAAACTTTATTGTCTTTCGTACAAAAGCTATTGGAAAACAACCGTATCCCTGTTCATGTTATCACCGCTTCCTGTGAAGACTTTGCATGGGCTGACTGCGGGCTGCGCTCGGATATCCTGCAAAATTACAATTCAGATTTTATCCGGGAATTTTTAAAGGATTTGAAAGAAAATACAATTTGCCATATTAAAGATTTTTTCCAATGCTCCTATAGTCTGCTGCGCATTCCAGACAGCGATTCGCTGATGGTCTGCGGTCCGGTTATCTTTGAAGAAATTCCATCTTCCCGTCTAAACGATATCGCGGTGAAGATGCAGCTTCCACAGGAGCTATATATCGTTTTGCAAAGCTATTATCTGCGCCTTGCATCCTTTCCTTCCCCAGCTTTTTATTACAGCATCTTTCTGACACTGGGCAACTTCCTATTTGGTGAAAACCAGTATGAAACGCTTTATCAGGATTCTAATGAAATAGAGCAATGGTATGATGCCTACTCCCGCCAGTACCGCGCCGCGGAGGGGGGGGCTTCCATAATGAATATGGAAATGATTGAGATGCGCTACGCTTTGGAAGCGCAGTTGTTAGACGCTGTTTATAATGGAAATGAGGCAAAGGCAATGGAACTTATTACCAAATTTTCTTCCGTCGCCCTGCCCCACAGACTGCCCGATGAGATGCGCGACTACAAAAACTA
Organism: Muribaculaceae bacterium; assembly: GCA_023663465.1. Taxonomy (GTDB): domain Bacteria; phylum Bacillota; class Clostridia; order Lachnospirales; family Lachnospiraceae; genus UBA3282. The sequence continues at coordinate 4,945 of JAMPHJ010000148.1, forward strand.
TGCGATTTCTATCAACACCCTGTTTCGGAAAAAAGCGGAAGAAGCCGGCGTACATCCGATTCATATTGACTTATGCTCCAACCAGCATGTCCGGCTTATCGAACAGGTTACAGGTAAAGAACAATGGAATACTGTCTGTCCGCGGATGGCGCTCAATTACTGCCGCCTGATCCGCAAACATACGCTGAAAAATTATTCCCTGCTGACGCAGAAAATCATTACCTATATCAATTCCGATTTGACGGCGGATTTGAGTCTGAAAGCCATGTCCGAATGGCTCAATGTCAACGCCAGCTATCTATCCACCCTGTTCAAGAAAGAAGTGGGTATCCCGCTGACCGATTTTGTTAACCGCCAGCGCATCGAACAGGCCAAGAAGCTTTTAATTGCGACAGAGCTTCCCACCAAAACCATCGCCCAGCAGTGCGGCATCCCGGACGTTTATTATTTTAGCCGCCTCTTCAAGAAACGGACCAATCTCACACCGAAGCTGTATCGCGAAAGCGCTTCCCTTGAACATGCCTCACAGCATTATAAGGACGTTAGTTTCAACTAATTTATCAAGCGGCTGCCTCAGTTCACTGTATCTGCCAGTCCTCTGCCTCTTCACGGATTCTTACGAACTCACGATAAATGCCTTCCTGCCCTAAAAGCTGCTTATGCGTCCCCCTCTGTGCCACGCTGCCGCCGTCAATAACCAGGATCTGGTCTGCATTTTCAATCGTGGCAAGCCTGTGCGCAATCGTAATG
>JAMPHJ010000149.1 GCA_023663465.1 Muribaculaceae bacterium
GTGTTACTAAGGTTGTAAAAGGTGGTCGTAACTTCCGTTTCACAGCTTTGGTAGTAGTCGGCGATGGTAACGGGCACGTTGGCGCAGGTCTTGGAAAAGCAACGGAAATTCCTGAGGCGATTCGCAAAGGAAAAGAAGACGCCATCAAACATTTAGTACCCGTTGCACTGGATCCAAATCATAGTATTACCCATGATTTTATCGGAAAGTTTGGTTCAGCTTCCGTTCTGTTAAAGAGGGCTCCAGAAGGTACAGGTATTATCGCAGGAGGTCCTGCCCGTGTCGTATGCGAGCTTGCAGGGATTTCAAATATCCGTACCAAGTCTCTGGGTTCTAACAACAAACAGAATGTTGTACTTGCGACAATCGAAGGACTCCGCCAGTTGAAGTCTCCTGAAGAAGTAGCCAGGAATCGCGGAAAATCTGTAGAAGAGGTTTGGTCTTGACTGAGAAAGGAGCAGGGATAGAAAGATGGCAGCAAAAAAAGCAGAAAAAACATTAAAAATAACATTGGTAAGATCTACTATCGGCCAGGTTCCGAAAGCAAGAGCCACAATCAAGGCTATGGGGCTTCGGAAAATCGGACAGACGGTTGAACTGCCCGATAACGATGCTACAAAAGGACAGATTCAACGCGTAAGACATATGGTGAAAGTAGAAGAAGCATAAGCGGCATAGATTTGCAGGCTTAGGAAAGGAGAAAGAGACAGATGGAATTATCAAATTTAAGACCCGCTAAGGGTTCCAAACACAGTGATAATTTTAGAAGAGGCCGCGGACATGGTTCAGGAAACGGAAAAACAGCCGGAAAAGGACACAAAGGTCAGAAAGCCCGTTCCGGAGCACCGAGAATCGGTTTTGAAGGCGGTCAGATGCCGTTATACAGACGTATTCCTAAGAGAGGATTTACATGCAGAAACTCCAAGGATATCGTTGCAATTAACTTGAAGACTTTAGAGGATAAATTCGATAACGGCGCTACCGTTGATGTAAATGCATTAATCGAAAAGGGAATCATTAGAAATCCCCGCGATGGCGTGAAGGTTCTTGGAAACGGAGAATTAACTAAGAAACTCGATGTTAAGGTAAATGCATTTAGTGCATCTGCAAAAGAAAAAATCGAGGCGCTTGGTGGAACTGCAGAGGTGATTTAATGTTAACTACCCTAAAAAACGCTTTTAAAATCAAAGAGTTAAGGAAAAAAATCTTTTTTACATTTGCAATGTTAGTTGTGATTCGTCTTGGGTCACAGCTTCCGGTTCCCGGTGTTGACAGAGGCTATTTTGCAAGATGGTTTGAGGCGCAGACAGGAGATGCGTTTAATTTCTTTGATGCTTTTACCGGCGGTTCATTTTTGAATATGTCCGTTCTGGCATTGAATATCACGCCCTATATCACGTCTTCCATTATCATGCAGCTTCTTACGATTGCGATTCCGAAGCTGGAAGAAATGCAGCGCGATGGGGAAGATGGAAGAAAGAAAATTGCATCGATTACCCGTTATGTCACAGTCGGGCTTGCACTGATAGAATCTTCCGCCATGGCAATCGGCTTCGGACGCCAGGGACTGTTGCAGACTTATAATGCCATAAACGTGATTACGGTTATTGTAGCGTTGACGGCAGGCAGTGCATTCCTGATGTGGATTGGGGAAAGAATTACGGAAAACGGTGTAGGAAACGGTATTTCCATCGTGTTGACCATTAACATTCTTTCAAGGATGCCGCAGGATATTGCGACGTTATTCGAGCAGTTTGTATTTGGCAGGGCGATTGCGAAGGCTGTTGTGGCCGCGGCGATTATTCTTGCAATTATTATCGGAATGGTGATTCTTGTCATTATTCTGAATGACGGTGTACGGAAGATTCCGGTACAGTATGCGAAGAAGATACAGGGAAGAAAAATGGTTGGCGGACAGACGTCGAGCATCCCGCTTAAAATTAATACATCGGGCGTTATACCGGTTATTTTCGCTTCTTCATTAATGCAGCTTCCGATTATTGTATGCTCTTTATTCAATATTAATGGAACCGGCGTATGGGCGGAAATTTTGAGAGGATTAAATTCCAGTTATTGGTGCAGTCCTGAACAGCCGATTTATTCGATTGGTCTGGTCATTTATATTGCATTGGTCATTTTCTTTGCATATTTCTATACATCCATTACGTTTAATCCGTTGGAAATTGCTGAGAATATGAAAAAACAGGGCGGTTTTATTCCGGGTATCCGTCCGGGCAAACCGACAAGCGAATATCTGACAAGAATTTTGAATTATATCATTTTTATCGGAGCCGTAGGACTTACAATCGTATGCGTGGTGCCGTATTTCTTTAACGGAATCTTTCACGCCAGCGTATCTTTTGGCGGAACAAGCTTAATCATTATTGTCAGCGTTGTTTTAGAGACAATCAAGCAGATAGAGTCCCAGATGCTTGTCCGCAACTACAAAGGATTTTTGAACGACTAATACGGGAAGAAGTTCCAAGACGCTGCGTGGTGAGCGTGGGACTTGGAACTTCGGAGTCTCGTATGAAAGAATCGCCTAGGCGGTTCTTTCTGGGTTTATGGATAAAATTTGTAGATAAAAATTTTTATCCATTCCATTAAGAAGGGAGCAGGATACTAAGTATGAAAATTATTATGTTAGGCGCGCCCGGTGCGGGAAAAGGCACGCAGGCGCAGCTGATAGCTGATAAATATGGGATACCTCATATTTCGACAGGCGACATTTTCAGGGAAAATGTGAAGAATGGGACCGAGCTTGGCATGGAAGTCAAGAAGTACATGGACCAGGGCGCTCTGGTTCCCGATGAGCTGACCGTAAAAATTTTATTGGACAGAGTTGCCAAGGAAGATTGTAAGAATGGATATGTGCTGGATGGATTTCCGCGCACGATTCCGCAGGCGGAAGTTTTGGATAAGGCAATTGGCGAGCTGGACGACAAGATTGATTATGCAATCAACGTAGAAGTGCCGGATGAGAATATCGTCAGAAGAATGACCGGAAGACGCGCTTGTTTATCCTGTGGCGCGACGTTCCATATCGAACATGTTCCGCCGCAGAAAGAAGGTATCTGCGACAAATGCGGAAAAGAGCTGGTGCAGCGTGACGATGATAAAGAAGAAACGGTTGTGAACCGTCTGGCAGTATACCATAAGCAGACACAGCCGCTGATTGATTATTATGCAGGACAGAACATACTGAAAACAGTTGACGGAACAATGGATATGCAGGATGTTTTTGCTGCAATCATTGAAATTTTGGCTTAGAAAGGTATGGTTTGGAAATGGCTGTTACAATAAAATCTGCCAGAGAGATTGCTTTGATGAGAGAAGCGGGACGGCTGCTTGGCATCGTGCATGATGAGCTTGGGAAGGCAATCCGTCCGGGCATGTCCACGAAAGATATTGATATCCTGGGGGAAAAGCTAATCAGGAGTTTTGGCTGTATTCCGAATTTTCTTCATTATCAGGGATATCCGGCGTCTATCTGTGTATCAGTGAATGAAGAGGTTGTACACGGCATCCCCCATGCGAATCATATTTTAAAAGAAGGCGACATTGTCAGTTTAGATGCCGGACTGATTTATCAGGGATATCATGCAGATGCGGCAAGAACCCATGCAGTCGGGCAAATCACACCAGAAGCGCAGCGGTTGATGTCCGTTACGAAACAAAGTTTTTTTGAAGGAATTAAAATGGCAAAAGCTGGAAATCATCTTTATGATATTTCTAACGCGATAGACGCATACGTTTCGGGTTTTGGTTTTGGGATTGTAAGGGATTTGGTCGGACATGGAATTGGAACGAGTCTTCATGAGGATCCTCAGATACCTAATTTTGCACAGAAACGGAAAGGGTTGCGTCTGCAGCCGGGGATGACGCTGGCCATAGAGCCGATGATTAATATGGGGACAGCCGATGTGAAGTGGCTGGATGACGACTGGACTGTCGTGACGGCGGACGGTGCGTATTCGGCGCATTATGAGAACACCATTTTAATTACCGACGGGGAACCGGAAATTCTCACGCCGCCCTTATAGGGCGCGGCGCTTTCATGAAGGGCGGAATATGATTACAGAAATGACAGGAATGCTTGCCAGTTCCAAAGCCGGGCATGACAAACTTACGGTTTATGTCATAATAAAAGAAGAAACGGAATATGTATATTTAGTTGACGGTAAAAGTAGAACACTGGCAAGACCAAAGAAGAAGAACAAAAAACATATCCAGGTGATTAAGAAGTGTCAGGAGCCGGGTCTGGCGGAAAAAATCAGAACCGGAACCATTGACGATATAGAAATCAGAAAAACCATAAAACAATATCAGACAGGTATGAACAGATAGAAAGCAGGAGGTAGCAAATGTCAAAAGCCGATGTGATTGAAATTGAAGGAACGGTAATTGAGAAATTGCCAAACACCATGTTTCAGGTAGAGCTGGAAAACGGGCATGTAGTATTGGCGCATATCAGCGGTAAACTTCGTCAGAATTTTATCCGTATCTTACCGGGGGATAAGGTAACTCTGGAGTTATCGCCTTATGATTTATCCAAAGGAAGAATTATCTGGCGGGATAAATAAAATCCTTGCAAAAGGGATGGCTCCATGTTATAATGTAAGACGGTCTTTTTTGAAAGGAGGGTTTAACATGAAGGTTAGATCATCAGTAAAACCGATTTGCGAAAAGTGCAAAATCATTAAAAGAAAAGGAAAGATTAGAGTAATCTGTGAAAACCCAAAACATAAGCAGGTACAAGGATAATCCCTAACGCGGGGTTCTTGTCCAACTAATTATGAGCGGCTGCAGCGCCGGGACAGATAATGGCGCTGATTATAATAGATGGAAGAGCCTATAGGTGATTACTTTTTGATACCATATGTCTTGGAAAGATCGGCTCTAGTCCGATTGGGAAACCTGAAAACCGTTGGTTTTCAGCTGCAAGTTTGGCGCTTACGCTTTCAAACTTGTGGGTTGAGAAATAGGGCAGTATCAGGTTGTCCTCAGTCAATTAGTAACGAAGGTGCGCGGGGCGCACGAGAGAATGGAGGAAACGTAAATGGCTCGTATTGCAGGTATTGACTTACCGAGAGAAAAACGTGTGGAAATTGGTTTGACTTATATCTATGGCATTGGAAGAGCAAGTTCAAACAAAATTCTGGAAGCAGCGAATGTTAATCCTGACACCCGTGTCAGAGAATTAACGGATGATGAAGTAAAGAGAATCGCTGAAGTAATCGAGAGAGATTACATGGTAGAAGGTGATTTGAGAAGAGAAGTTGCTTTGAATATCAAGAGACTTCAGGAAATCGGATGCTATAGAGGAATCCGTCACAGGAAAGGACTTCCTGTTCGTGGTCAGAAGACAAAGACCAATGCAAGAACAAGAAAAGGTCCGAAGCGTACAGTTGCAAATAAGAAGAAATAATTATAAGGAGAAAGTAGGTTAGTTTATTATGGCAAAGAAAGTTGCAAAGAAAGTAACAAAAAAGCGTGTCAGGAAAAACGTTGAACATGGACAGGCACATATCCAGTCTTCTTTTAACAATACCATCGTTACATTAACCGATAACGAAGGTAATGCTTTAAGCTGGGCAAGTGCAGGCGGTCTTGGTTTTAGAGGTTCAAGGAAATCTACT
>JAMPHJ010000014.1 GCA_023663465.1 Muribaculaceae bacterium
AAATGACTTAAATGCGTGAATACCTGTCATCGTTAATATTCCAATCAGATAATAACAAAAAACAAATGCTGTCGTAATATGAAACGGCGATTGCTTTCTTTCAGATTTCCACAAAATAATAAAGTACAATAAAATGCCTGGAACAACAAAAATATATCCAGATATTGAACGAATCAGAATATCGGTGATTGACACTTTTACCTCCTCGCCATACTTACTGGCAACATGATACATGTCTAATTACATACAAATTTTACTACAGTCGTATACATAATACTATTAAGGTTTTCTTAGTATTTTCTTATATTTTCTTCAAGTGATATCTCCCATATTCAAAATGCCGGTTTGCCGAAAATCCCCTTTTTTATATATCCTAAAATGCCGAAAATCCCCTTTTTACAATCAATTAATTTTCTTTTCCCCATTTTTGACCACTACAGTCAAACAGCGGCAAACCCGTTACATACAGATTCACCGCCGTTTTTAGCCGAAAATGATACTTTTCTATACAAGTCAATGCTTTTCTAACACGAATCAACGCTTTTCCATCGGAATCAATGTTTTTCCATACGAATCAACGCTTTTCCATAGAAATCAATGTTTTTCCATACGAATCAACGCTTTTCCATAGAAATCAATGTTTTTCCATACGAATCAGTTCTTTCCCCTACGAATCAATGCTTCTCATACAAAAACTTCTCTGGCAGTGTTACCTTGAAATCCACAGCCAGATTCCTGAAATCATCCGGTAAGATGGTCTGGCGTTTCTGTGGCGTCATGGACAGCACTTTCACAAGGATTTCCGCCGATTTTTCCACCGTATGCATCAGTCCGAAGGTCAAATCAAAGTCCTCGCCTGCACAGAACATGCCATGATGCGCCCAGATTGCCACATCATATTCCTTCATTAGTTCGCTGGTCGCAACGGCAATATCCCGTCCGCCCGGAACCATCCACGGAACAATGCCGATACCGTCCGGGAAGACTACCGGGCATTCGGTCGCCATTTCCCAAAGCTCCCTCGTAAAGACTTCGCTTTCCAATGGAAGTACGAATGTCAGCGCGATGGTGTTGGTCGTATGCGCATGGTAAATCACACGATAGCGTCCGTCCGTTACTTTTTTTTTCACTTCATGATTCATCAGGTGGGACGGTAGCTCACTGGTGGGCTTCCCGCCGTTTACAAGTCCCCAGCAAATCCGGTAGTTTTCGCCCTTTTCATCCAACTCGATGATGCAGATGGAATCCTCCGGTTTGATGGAAACATTTCGCATGTATTTACCGGAACCTGAAACAAGGAAATATTCTCCTGCCAGCTCTGGAACGACAGTTCCAATCGGCTGCCACGCTTTCGGGGACAATTCCTCTTTTACCGCTTCCACTTCTTCCGCTTTCATGCGGTAGCTTAGATTCCCGCCGTTTCTCTCATGCCAGCCAAGCTCCCAGCCGTCCGTCGCCATTCTGATAAAACCTTTTACAAATTCTGCGTCTAAAACTTTCATAATTGATACCTCGCTTTATATAATTTTTTACCGGGTCACGATTTCTACCGGCACGTTGAAAATCTTCGCCACTTTTAAAACCGTATCGATATGCCGTCCTGTCGCTGCTGCAAAATGGTGGGTGGGTCCGCATTCGCTCCAGCGGGTCACAAACTCTCTCGCACCGCAACTAAAGCGTGTGCGCATGTTCGTATCTCCGAAGGAAAGGATTTTTCCTTCCTCATTGACACCTTCCGCCACGATAAATTTGAAATTTCCATCGCCGTCCTGGGTAATGGCAAGGTAGGTCACCGGTCCCGTATAGGGGTAGAACTGGGTCAGATATCCGCCGCCGGTCTTTCCGTGGAATACCTTGACAATCTTCATCGTCGGTTTCTTATCGGATATATCCGCATCACCAGAGCCGCTGTGCCCGATAATTGCGATATCATCGTTAAAATCGATGGAGTACATTTCCGCCAGTTGCCCGGTTCCGGCTATCGTTTTTAAGATGCTCATCGCCATAGCGACCTTCATGTCGCCTTCCACTGCACACGCCGTTCCCTGTTTGATTAGCATGGAAAAAGCCGGAATCAGCATACTGTCAAGGACGCCCGCCTTGCCCTGCGCATAGCCGTCATAATGGGACGCTATCAGACCGAGCTGTTCTTCTTTGACCCATTGCTCAAAGGCTACAACATACTTCGCCATTTCCCATACTTCTTCAATGCTTCCGCCGCCTTCGATGTCGAATGTATCCAGAATATCCTGCGCTTTTGCCCGTATTACGGCCTCATCCTCAATATCATCGGCAATCGCCCACATTTTTTCCCAATCAAACTGTTTCGTATATAGATGCATCCGTCTGTAAAGATTGGACTCGTCGATGTATAAATCCATCATGCCCGGATAGGGTCTGCCAATCTGGGCGATGTTGGTATCGCGGAATCTTCTGCGCACTTGTGCTGCCCGGCACCAATCTTCCACTTCTGCCTGGACAAGCGGGTCGCCGCCCTCAACCACGCCTGTGATGACCGCATGTCTTTTCCCATATCGCTCCAAATCCGCCACCATCTCGCCTACCGCGCCGCATGCATAGCCCTCACCCAGCCATGAGGCGATATCCGTGTTATCGTAGTCTAGGGCTTTCAATTTCTGCACGTTGACCAGGATGACCGGAACATCCAAATCTTTTACGGCGGGCAGCATGTTATAGGACGTCGCATAGGTGAGAAGTTGTAAAAATACAATATCTACATCCGCCGCCCGGAAAAGATTCCCCGCCTCCTGGGACTGTTCCTTGGTCGTCACCATCCCGCCATCCACAATTTCCACCGTGTCGGGAAGCGTCTTTTTAAAAGCTTCATACTGCGCCTCAAATTCCGGTACAAGCGATGGAAACTGGGGCAGGTACGCGCCTAACGCAATCGAAAATACACCAACTTTTGCCTTCGTGTTTACTAACATAATAAAACCTCCTCGTATGATAAATTTTCTTGCATGATACTGTTTTTCTTTATGACTCTCTCATCTTGCTGCCAGACATCGTGATTTCTTTTATATCAAAACTCTGTCTTATGGCGTCTCTTGCGCTCTGCAAATCCTCAAACTCGCCGTTTGCGATAAACTGCACAATCAGGTTGCCAATCGCCGTCCCCTCGATGGGTCCCGCCCAGACCGGAAGCCCGGTCGTCTTGGCTATGATGTGATTGAGATACATATCCTGACAGCCGCCGCCCACGATGTGAATCCCGGTATAGAGCCGGTTGGTCAGACTGCTGAGTCTGATAATCGCATCTTTATAGCAGAGCGCCAGACTCTTGTAGACGCACTGCATCAGCTCCCCGATACTTTCCGGCGCCTGCTGTCCGGTATTTCCACAATAATCCCTTACGGCATCAATCATACTCGCCGGAGCTAAGAAACTTGCATGGTTCACGTCTACCACGGAAGCAAACCCTTCCGCCTTTTTCGCTTCCTTTGCCAATTCCCCAAAACTCCACTGCTTATCCGATTTATACTTACTCTCGCGTCCCGCCACATATTCGGTTCCATTTAGCTCCCTTCGGATGGACTGAATCATCCAGAGCCCCATGATATTCTTTAAATACCGGTAGCGATACCATGCGCCGCCTTCGTTTGTAAAATTTTCTTTCCTGGATTCTTCCGTCGTAATTGGCACCTCACTTTCCACTCCCAGAAGGCTCCATGTCCCGCTTGAAAGATAGACCGACTGATAATTCTGCGCCGGAACCGCTAGATAGGCGGAGCCTGTATCATGCGTTGCCGGAAGAATCACTTCCGCCGAAAACCCGACCTGCTCCTGAATCCCCGGAAGTAATTGCCCTACCGTCGTCCCCGGCATGGAAAGCGGTCCAAACAATGCCTTCGGAAGCCCCAGAGTCTCGATTAACGGATAATCCCATTTCTTGTCCGCCGCATTGACCAAGTTGGTCGTTGTGGCATTGGTATATTCCTGCTTCATCACCCCGGTCAATAGGAAATTAAAGTAATCGGGAAGCATTAGTAGGGACTTCGCTTTGAACAGTTGTTCTGGATTCTCTTCTTTTAACGCTATGAGCTGATAAAGCGTATTGAACAACTGCTTCTGGATTCCCGTCCTCTGGTACAGTTCCTGCTCCGATATCAGGCTGTCCACAATCTGGTCAATTCCGTCTGTCCGGTTGTCCCGGTAAGCTACTGCGTCGCCTATAAGTTGACCGTCTTGGTCAAGCAGCACATAATCTACGCCCCATGTGTCGATGCCAATCGTCTTCGGTATCCTGCCCAGCCTGCCGCAGCTTTTCATGCCTTCCAGAATCCCATTCCAGAGGTTTTCCAAATCCCAGCAGACATGTCCGTTTTTCTGTATCTGCTTATTGTCAAAGCGATAAATTTCCTCCAGCTCTATTTTCCCATTTTCCATATGCGCTAAGATATGGCGACCGCTGGAAGCGCCGATATCAATTGCCAGATAGTAGGTGTGCATGTGAGTTCTCCTTTTATGCTTTATTTTACTGGTTTGTGAAGCCGTCCGTTGTACGTCCCATGGAACCGTCCGTTGGACAGAAGATACAGTCCAACGCAGGCCCGCTCTCGCTACGGTTCAAACGCAGCAGGTACTAAGTTCAAAAGCCGCAAAGCGTCTTTTTCACTAAGTACCGGCGTTTTCACAGTACCTGCTTATGGATTGTATCTTCTGTCCAACTACACATTGCTAAGTCCCATTTCGCAATTATCTATTTCTTTCACTTGTTATCTGTATTTTATCAGTTTTGTTTTCCGATTTTTAGGTCTTTATCCGCTTGATTATAGGACCTTTCTTGCAGTTTTTTTAAACCGTGTTATACTGTTGATGATACAGAATGTTTCCATCTGCTGGTTTTTTGCATGGCTAATTTGTGTATGTGGGGGGATTCTGTCTGCACAGGGCATCGGATGGACGGATATCGGATGGACGGATATAGGAGTGTTAGAGCGCTGCGCGAATTGAAATTCTTGACGCAATGTCGCTGTAATAAATGGTTCTGGCGTAGGAGCGCGTTATTATGAGGGATAAAATTGTTGAATATTTAGGAAAAATTACAGAAGAAGAACAGGCGATTCTGGATGGGAATCCTAAAGTGCAGCGGGATATCTATACATCGGATCATGAATTTATCGTAGACAGCCAGAAACTCCTTGCCAAAGGCAAACTTATCGGCATACGCCCGCACACACGGTTTACCCATTTTCCACGCCACAGCCACAACTACATTGAAATGCTGTATGTGGTGCAGGGACAGCTTGTTACGATTATCAACGATACCGAGCGGATTTCCATGTCTGCTGGGGATATTTTGTTTCTGGGACAGCACGCTGTCCATGAAATTCTGCCCGCCAAAGAAAATGACATTACTGTCAATTTTATTATTCTGCCGGAATTTTTCCGCTATCCTATCGGTATGATGGACAGCGAAAATATCCTTATTAATTTTATTGTTTCCAGTTTATCCAAAGCCAATTCTGTTACTGACTACATTTACATCCAGACAAAAGATATCCTTCCCGTGGAAAATCTGATTGAAAACATGATATGGACTCTGGTGGACAAGACTTCCGCTTCCCACACGATTTTACAGGTTTCCATGGGGCTTATTTTCCTGAATCTGTCCCGGTATGCGGAGCTGATTAACCGGAATGCACCCGCTTCCTCCCCAGACCTCAACCTGCTTTTTTCCATTTTAAATTATATAGAGAATCATTACCGGGACGGAAGTCTGCAAAGCATCGTCAGCTCCAGCGGATATCCCGATTATTACATCAGCCGGCTTCTGAAAAAACATACCGGTCTGAATTTCAAAGAGCTTCTCCAGAAAAGGAAACTCCAGCAGGCTATCTACCTGCTGGAGCATACAACACTGCCGGTTGACCTTATTATAGAGCGCATCGGATATGAAAACAGCAGCTATTTCTACCGGAAATTTCGGGCACAGTATGGCTGTTCGCCTAAAGAGTATCGGGGAGCGCATTCGTTGATTAATTAGGGGGGCTTTTTGCATTATGTTCTGTGCCATAATCGTAATTAGTATTTACGCCCACTCATATTTTGTTCTTGCTTTCCACGGAATTAATTCATCCTTCATCAAGCGACCCAAAACAATGTAATCCCTAACCTTCTGCGATTCTGCAAATTCTTCAATTCCGTGAGATGTTTTATATTTTGCGGATTGAACAAATGCTTTGTATGCTTTTGAATCAATTAAAAACTCTCCTGCCATCCGGTCTGCCTTTGCTTCAGCCTCTCCCAGCACCGAATCAAAATCCACAAAATTACTTTTTGTATCTCCATTTAATATATGGGATATCTCATGAAATAAGGTGAACCAAAAAATATCCGCAAACTTTTGTCTCAACGTCATACAAAGAATCATAGAACCATCATCCAACTTCTTTATAAATCCTTGAACCGGTGCACCTTTGAAATTGGGAACAATTCTAAAGGCAATACCACATTCAGCAAAAATACCCGTCAGCTTCTTTTGAATCTGATTTCCTCTCATAAACATAACCTGTTTAATCTCTGGAATCTTTTCACGAAGTCTATTGATATCCACTTTCCCAGCTACTTGTATATTCTTTGTAAGCAATTCACACATTCTCTGCCATGCAAATAAGACATATGGGTCTACTGTATTGTTCCTATTCTGTGCCCTATATGCGGCTGCATAACTCATTTTAGGCATATCAAGCAAGTTGCTCATCCCCAAAATCATTCTGAGGTCCAGCACAACAGATGCAGAATTTGCCTCTGTATCAATCCATTTATACGCTGACCAGCATTCTAAAACTTCTTTTAATCTTTTTAAAACATTTATTTCCTGCTCTGAAATATCATTTAATTCCTCAAACTCAAGAAGTTCCCTATCATAATTAGCCTGAAGATTCATCCAAAAAGATGCTTCTATACCCAGCGCATATTCCAGCTTTTTCGCAAATGCTGCTGATACTCCCTTTTGTCCATGAATTACCGTACTTATATGCTTCTCTGTCACTCCCGTGCGAATAGCCAATTCTCTCTGTGACATACCTCTGTCTTCCAGGACTTCCAATAATGTTTCTCCCGGGTGAATAATAAACTCACGGGATAATCCAGTTGTATTTTGTTCCCTTACCATGATAATCAATCACCCCTTCGATTATTAATGTGTCACACCGTTTAAGGCTCTCGGCGCTTCTGTCCTTCGACTTAGGTTTTAAGATTAATCGATAATTTGCCGAAACCCGCAAGGAATACGACTCCTTTCGATTTCCTTCCAGTGATTCCATTTTTCCTATACCCGACAATTGCAGTGCGGAAAATGATGAAAAAGAAATAATCTGATTATATCTTTTCTTTACGGACTTTGTTAAATCGGCTCCTATGACTTTCTTCATTAATCCTTTTGAACCTTGAACATCATTCAAATCATCAAATAGTTCTTTGACTTTTTCATCTTCAAACTCAATGTACAGAGCAGAATCACCTCCACAAATAACTTACCTAAAAGGTAATTTTATTATACCATGTTTAACGCAGTTGTCAACAAAGATATGCCATACTTTTTCTTACTTTTCAAGCAGTCTACGTTTAGCTGCCTCACTACCCAGGTAGTGAATCCCTCACACACAGCGCCCCATATCCCACCCGTTCATTCGGATACTCGCTTTCCCCCCGTATCGGCGTTGCTCCTTTCCGCAGATACGCTTTTACTTTTTCCCCATACAGATAAGCATCGTTGCCGTTTACAATTCCCCACTGCATCAGAAGCGCCGCTGCGCCGGTCACAAAGGGCGTGGCAAAAGAAGTGCCTGTAACGGGTTCGTATGTGCCCTCTCTCGTGGGCGCTAAAATACCGACTCCCGGTGCCACAAGATCGGGTTTGATAAAAGAACCTTCCGTGCGTCCGCCAAGTCTGTCCTGGTATAGATATCCGCGCCCTGAAAAGTCCGCGTATGCCTCAATTGCAGTCTGATAGGCGCCCACCGTAATGACTTTAGACGCCGTAGAGGGAATGGTCAGCGTCACCTGGGGTGTGGGTCTGACGAAACGGGTCTGTTCGGAGCGCACGGTTTCCGATGGCAGGTAAAATGTATAATTTCCGGTCACGGTTTTTACCGCTTCTAAGACAAACGTCCAGACACCGTTGTTTACATAACTTTGGTTCGCTGCCGGTAAAAAGTCAAAATAGATTTCCTGGCTGGTCAGATAGGGCGCGGGTTCCCCGTTGTAGAGAAGAATCTTTGTCTGTTCTAACCGGTAAGTCTGCTTTCCGGGTCTGTCCGTATCCACCGTAAGCTCTTCCCCCGCAGGGGATATCAGCCGTATGCGGTAACGGTCCGTATAATCTTTCCAAAGCTGGACGTTTAATCCTGTCTCATAATTGCCTACCGTTAGTTCCACGGCTGCCTGTAAATTTCTTCCGATGGCACTGCCCGCTGCGCCGCCCGCCGCGGCTCCCGGCACGCCGGATACGCCGCCCCTGCCGCTTTCCGTTATTCCCACGCTTCCCCCTGTATGCCCGGCGGAAGCGCCCTCATTTCCACTGCCTACGCATATGACGTTTCTTCCGATTTCGGAAACATTGTCGATAAACCGTTCCAGTAAAGACGTCCCATTGTGTGCCCCATAGGTATTGCCGAAACTTAGATTGACCGCCACCGGTTCTCGCAATTCTACCGCCTTTTTTACAACATAAGTAAGCGCCCGCATCAATTCCGTCGTTCTTGGAAAAGAATCCGGTCTGGGCGTTCCCAGTTTGACGATGAGCAGTTCGCTTTCTGGCGCCACTCCCGCATACACGCCGCCGGAACCGGCGCCGTTTCCAGCCGCAATCCCGGCAACCGCCGTTCCATGTCCCGATGTGTCCACGCTGGGAACCAATAAATTTCTTTCTATTTCAGATGTTGCATTCAAAGCTGCATTTAACATGGACTGGCTAAACTCTACACCTGTTAGGAAGCCTGCCGGCGGCGCATACTCCGCCTGGTTTTCAGAAGAAAGCAGTCCGTTTGCCGCAATCCTATCCCATACCTGTCCCGCGTCCAGACTCTGATCCCACAAATACCGGATTCTGGTAGAACCGTCCGCATTGCGAAAGTCTAGGTTCTGCCATGCGATACCGGAGTCGATGACCGCTACCAGTATCCCCTGCCCATGCAGGGAAGTTGCAAGCGTACTGCCCGGTATGATGCAGGATGCTATTTTGCCTTGCAGCGTCTCAAAAAACAGTCTTTTCGGTTTTTCAATATATTCGATTTCTTCCACAGCCGCCAGCGCGTCCATCAAGGACTCCGGGACTGTCAGAATCGCGTATCCGGCTATCAATTCTTCTATTTGTAATAGATTCCCCTGCGGTAATGTAAAAAAAGGGGACAACCCCTGTTGCAGATTCCCGTGATATTTCACGATAAGCTCCCAGGTATTGTCCTCTTTTTCATATCCGACATTTAATTCCAACGATTGGTCACGCTCTTCCACCGGCGTATCCAGAGCAAGATTCAGTAAATTTTCAAATTTCTGGGAGTCCATATTATGCTCCTTTTGTGGATTGACTCATCTAGGTAATTGCGAAACTAAGATTTTAAAAATGTGTAGTTGTGCAGAAGATACAATCCATAAGCAGGTACTGTGAAAACGCCGGTACTTAGATGCCGTATTCTGGCATCTTATGTACCGTTGCGTTTGAACCGTAGCGAGAGCGGACCTGCGTTGGATTATATCTTCTGTACAACGGGCACTGTCAAATCCTAGTTTCGCAATTGCTCCATTGACTCATCCAGTCACTTCTTCATCTACAATATATGAGCACACCACTTATCCTATGCCGGATAATACACTCCCGTCATTTTCTTTTCCACTCATGACACGGATGTCTTATGGGCAGAAACTCCCCTATTACTGAATGGATAGCACTTCGTAATCCTTATCTTCCACTGCCTTTTTCAGTACGTCGTCTGCAATGTCAGATTCCAGATTGACTACAGCAGTCCCTTTCTCGTGGCTTACAACTGCTTCCTTGACTCCCGGCAGTTCCTCTAACGCTTTCTTAACTGTCGCCTCGCAGTGTCCGCACATCATTCCCTTGATTTCCATTGTCTTTTCCATGTTTTTACTCTCCTTTTTCTTTGCATTTTGTTGATTATTTTCAGGGTTTTGCCCTAGTGTCTGCTTCTCTTGATAATTGCGATTCGCATCCTGTCCCGGATTCCGCCCATCCTGATGCTTCCTGCCCGGCTTTCGCTTCTTATCCTTCTTTGTACTATATATCTTCAAGAAATTGAGTCTGAGCGCATTGCTTACCACACAGAAACTCGAAAGACTCATTGCCGCCGGGGCGAACATGGGATTCAGTTTCCAGCCGAAAATAGGATACCATATTCCGGCGGCAAGGGGAATCCCTGTTGTATTGTAGAAAAATGCCCAGAACAGGTTTTCATGGATATTTTTCAGCGTCGCCCTGCTTAGGCGGATTGCCGCCGGCACATCGACGGGGCGGCTTTTCATTAAGACAATATCCGCTGCGTCGATGGCAATATCCGTTCCGGCGCCGATGGCGATACCGATGTCCGCTCTGGTCAATGCCGGCGCATCGTTAATGCCATCCCCCACCATTGCCACTTTGCCCTGCTTTTGCAAATCTCTGATAACATTTTCTTTTCCGTCCGGCAGTACGCCCGCGATGACTTCATCAACACCTGCCTGTGCGCCGATTGCCTGTGCCGTCCTTTCATTGTCACCGGTTAACATAACAACCTTGATGCCCATATTCTGCAATTCCTGCACGGCTCTTGCGCTGTCTTCTTTCATGACGTCCGCTACCGCAATCATTCCCTGAAAAACGCCGTCTTTACAGAAAAACAGAGGGGTTTTTCCTTCCTGGGCAAAAGCCGCCGCCTGGGCAGCCGCCTTTTCGGGCACTTCGGTCTTCGTCTGTATAAACGACAGATTGCCGCCCGCCAGTTCCTGCCCCTGCCAGGTTCCAGTCAGTCCGTTACCCGGCACCGCCTGAAACGCTTCTACAGATTCCGCCTGCAAGTCTTTTTCCTGCGCCAATGTCAGGATTGCCTTCGCCAGAGGATGCTCGCTCTTTTGCTCCAGCGCGAAGGCGAGCTGTAAAAGCGCTTCGTCCTTTCCTGCTTCCAGCGGTGCAATATCCGTCACTTTCGGTTCTCCGCTTGTAATCGTACCGGTTTTATCCAGCGCCACGATTTCTACTTTTCCCGCCAGTTCCAGAGACTGCGCGGTCTTAAACATGATGCCATGTTTCGCCCCCATGCCGTTTCCAACCATAATCGCCACGGGCGTCGCCAGCCCCAGGGCGCAGGGACAGCTAATCACAAGCACGGAAATGGCCCTTCCCAGAGCGAAACTGAAACTTTCGCCCACAAGCAGGCAGACCAATCCGGTCAATACAGCAATTCCTATGACGGCAGGTACGAAAACACCGGACACCTTATCCGCTACTTTGGCAATCGGCGCTTTCGTGGCGGCGGCGTCACTGACCATCTGGATAATCTGGGATAACGTGGTATCCTCGCCAACTCTGGTTGCCTCGCAGCATAAAAAGCCCGACTGATTTAACGTCGCTGCTGAAACAGTATCTCCCGTCTTTTTATCCACGGGAATGCTTTCCCCGGTCAGCGCAGCTTCATTGACTGCACTGGTCCCTTCTATTACAATGCCGTCTACCGGAATATTTTCTCCGGGTCGTACGACAAACTTATCGCCTTTTTTCACCTGCGCTATATCTACTTCTATCTCTTGACCATCCTGGACAATCACCGCTTTCTTTGGCGCAAGCTTCATCAATCCTTTCAAAGCGTCCGTCGTCTTCCCTTTGGAACGCGCCTCCAACATTTTCCCCACCGTAATCAGAGTCAGAATCGTGGCGGCGGACTCAAAGTAAAACTCATCCATGTAAGCCATGATTGCATTCATATCCCCTTTTACCTGCGCATCGGTCATGGCAAAAAGTGCATAAATGCTGTAAACTAGAGACGCACCCGCGCCTAATGCGACGAGAGTATCCATATTCGGCGCCCCATGCAGCAGCCCCTTCGTCCCGCTTACAAAAAATTTCTGGTTGATGATAATAATTGCCATCGTAAAAAGTAACTGCAACAGTCCCATTGCAACATGATTCCCTTCCAAAAAAGAAGGCACTGGCCATCCCCACATCATATGTCCCATAGAAAAATACATCAAAGGCAGCAATAGGCAGAGGGAAATTATCATCCGTCTTTTCAGAATGGGCGTTTCCTTATCTTCTAACATTCCTTCATAGTCTGCATTTCCGCCGGTCTTGCTATCCTGCGTTTTCGCCCCGGTTTTCTTCCTATCTGCGCCGTATCCCGCCGCTTCTACCGCACGAATCACAGCTTCTGCAGACGCCGTTCCCTCTACGCCCATAGAATTGGTCAGCAGACTGACGGAACAGTTTGTGACGCCAGGAACCTTCAAGACCGCTTTTTCCACCCGCGCAGAACATGCCGCGCAGCTCATGCCGGTAACTGTATATTGTTCCATACTTTACCTCCTTTCTCAGCGCATCAGTTTTTGTAATAGTATTACCAATTCGTCTATAATTTCATCATTGCCCGCGCGGATATTATCCGCCACGCAGGTGCGCACATGATTGGCAAGCAGCGCCTTGTTAAAACTGTTCAATGCCGCGTTCACGGCTGCTACCTGCATCAGTACATCCGTGCAGTAAGCGTCCTGCTCCAACATTCCCTGAATGCCCCGCACTTGCCCTTCGATGCGCTTTAAACGGTTCATCAAATCTTTATATTCCTTCTCGGAACGCTCTTTTGTCTTATAAGAGCAGCCGCAGATTCTATCTGTATTCAGCGGCATTTCCTCAATCGCTTCCGGCTCCAATGGCTTTGCATTAACCTGTTCCCGAATTTCTGCCATGTATTGTCCTCTTTTCTAAATTTTCTCCTATGATACATTCTATTTTCTTAGGCATCACTTCAGTGTGTGAAAATACCCCTATGGGGTATATTTTTCTGCAAACAATAGAAAGTACGCCCGGCGAACTTTCTGTTGTTATGAATTATATACCCCCATGGGGTATCTGTCAAGGATGAAATGTTGAAATTTACTTTTCACACAAAGACAACATGAGGAAAAATCTTATAACAATACTGAATCTACTAAAAATTCCAGTGGATTTTTTAGTAATATAGGATATAATATATATACAGAAAACTTGAGATTTCAAGAATACTCTAATTTTTTGTTAATGAATCAGTTAAAAGAATGGAGAATGAATATGAATTTAGCCAAAATTTCAGCCAATGGACAAATTACCGTTCCTATTGAAATACGTAAGTTATTAGGCTTAAAATCTGGAGACAAAATATTATTTTTTCAGAATACAAATGGAGAAATTGTAATAGGTAACGCTTCAGCACAAGCAATCCGCAAAGCTCAGACAGCATTTACCGGGGTCGCGGAAGAAATCGGTGTATATAATGACGATGATGTGCAGTCTCTTGTAGATGAAGTTCGATACGGAAAGGATAATAGATGAAAATACTTGTAGATACCAATATTTTAATTTCTGCTATTCTCTTTCCAAAATCGGCTGTTGCAAAAGCACTTCTGCATATTACAGAGAATCATAGTATGGTTTTATGCGATCAAAATATTACAGAGCTTCGGGAAGTACTGCAGCGAAAGCGACCTGACAAATTACCCGATGCCGAAGTCCTTCTTGCCGAAATGTCTTATGAATTGATTCCTGCTACCTATTATGCAGAAAAATTAATCAGAGATGTCAAAGATCAACCCATATTGAATGCCGCAATTATTTCCAATGTAGACATTATTCTAACTGGTGATAAGGATTTTCTTAGTCTTGATATGGAACATCCTCATTGCATGAGTGTTACTGATGATTTCCCAACCCCTGATCTATCCTACCGATAAAAAACCTTAAACCCTTCTATCAGATATCCCACATCCTTCGCCCCCGCTGTTTCCAAAGCGGAATGCATCGCCAGCTGCGCCAGCCCGATATCCACTGTATTGACGGACACCTGCGCCGTGGAAATATTTCCAAGCGTACTGCCGCCCGGAATGTCCGAATGATTGGCATAGGATTGATAGGGCACTCCTGCCCTCTGGCAGATATCTTTCATGACCGCCGCCGAGTAAGCGTCTGTAGCATAACGTTGACTACCGTGGTATTTAATGACAATTCCCCCATTTAACAGCGGATGGTTCGCCGCGTCTGCTTTTTCCGGGTGGTTGGGATGCAGGGCATGGGCGTTATCTGCGGAAATCAGAAAACTGTCCGCAATCATGCGGCGGTACTCTTCCTCCCCCGCTCCCAGCCTGCTGCTGATTCTGATTAATACGTCCTTTAAAAAGGTGGAAGCCGCTCCCTGTTTCGTCCCGCTTCCGACTTCTTCATTATCAAAGACTGCGCAGAGATTCACATGTCTTTCCGGTTCACTGTTGACCAATGCAGTCATTCCAGCAAAAACGCACATTAAATCATCCAGCCGCGGTCCTGTAAGGAAATCGTCTTCCAGCCCGACTAGACGGCACTTGTCCCGATTATAGACAAAAATGTCGGCTCCCAATATCTTGTCTATCTCCACGCCCGCTTCTTTTGCCAAAAGCGCCGCATACTGCTCCTTAGAACAGGCTGCTCCAAGGATGGGCTGCATATCCGACTGCACTTTATACTCCACGCCTTTATTCATATCCCGGTTCATATGAATGGCGACATTTGGAATAACCGCCACGTCTTTATCCAGATTGATTAGGCGGCTTTCCAGACCATCAGCTCCTTTCACAATCACCCTGCCGGCAAGCGAAAGCGGTCTGTCAAGCCAAGCGGAAAGAATCATCCCGCCGTATTTTTCCACATTCAATTTCAGATACGCGTTTTCTACAATTACTTCCGCCTCTTCCTTCACTTTAAAACACGGCGAATCGCTATGCGCCGCTACCATATGGAATCCCTCCGGGTTTTGTCCCGGCAATGTGAAGGCAATCATGGAAGAGTCGTTGCGGGTTACATAATATTTTCCTTTAGGTGAAAGATTCCAAGCGTGTTTTTCTTCCAGACGGATGAAACCTGCGTCCTGCAGGGTCTTTTCTATATTGGATACTGCATGGAAGGGAGTTGGGCTGTTGTCGATAAAGGTGCATAAGGATTGTAATTGACTTGGTTGGTTCATGAGAAAAGGCGTCCTTTCTGTTGTGATTGTTATGTTGTTGGGTGTTATGTCATTCGTTATAATTCGTTATATTATTAGCATTAGGGATATGAAAAATTCGGGGGTTGGGATAAAAGCCCGTCGTACGGGGCAGCATATCCTATCCTTTCCACCCCTTCCCATAATAGCATACCCCAATGACATCCGCAAGAAACCATCCAATCGGCACCGATGCCCAGATACCCGTCACGCCGATACCGGGGATTGCGGATAAAGTGTATGCCAGAACGACGCGGGTTCCAAGGGACGCTACCGTCAGAATCACCGAAACGCCCGGTTTATTCATGGCACGGAAATAGCCGTAGAATAAAAACAGCAGCCCGATACCGAAATAAAACGCCCCCTCAATCCGCAGATAGCTGATTCCTACGGCTATCGTTTCTTGACTGTTCTGGTCAATAAACAGAGTCATAAGCTGCCCGGCAAAGCCGATTACGACCGCCGTAATGATGAGACAGAATAAGAAAACGCTGATAACCGCGTCTTTCATCCCCTTTCGGATTCTGTCATCTTTCCCGGCTCCGTAATTCTGCGCCACATAAACGGAAAAAGCATTCCCGAAATCCTGTACCGGCGCATAAGCAAAGGAGTCTATTTTGACCGCCGCCGCAAACGCCGCCATAACCACGGGACCGAAACTATTGACCAGCCCCTGCACCATCAGAATCCCAAAATTCATGATTGACTGCTGCAGACAAGTCAGCGCAGAAAGTCCGGTAAGTTCTTTAAAAATCCCGCCGTCCCAGCAGCAGTTTTCCTTTTTTACCCGCAGCAACGGATACTTCCAGAGGTAATAGATGAAAATCCCGATTCCAGACAGGTATTGGGACAATACCGTCGCAATGGCAGCGCCGCCCACTCCCCAGCCGAGATTACGGATAAAGAATAAATCCAATCCGATATTGACGATAGCGGATATCCCCAGAAACCAAAGGGGAATCAGGGAATTGCCCACCGCCCTGAGCAGACTCGCCACAAAATTATAGAGAAAAGTGCCCAGAATCCCGGCAAAAATCCATAGAAGATACTCTTTTATCAAAGGCAACACGGACTCCGGCACCTGCAGAAAGAACAAAATTTCATCAATTCCAACATAGACCAATACAGTCAATGCCATAGAAACCATACCGATTGACAGAAAGGCAATGAAAATCCCCTTTTCCAGACGCCCGAATCTTCTGCCGCCAAACTGCATAGAAAAAAACGCGCCGCTGCCCATGCAGAGTCCCAGAATAATTGATGTCACAAAGACCATGAGGGTATAGGCGGATCCCACCGCCGCCAGCGCCTTTTCCCCAAGATAACGCCCTACAATCAGCGTATCCACAACATTATATAACTGCTGAAGCATATTTCCCGCCATAATCGGCGCCGTAAATTTCAGCAGTTTCCGTATAATATTCCCTTCTGTCAAATCATATCCCGTCATCCGCAGCTCCTCGTGCAATTTCAGAATCCAAGCGAATTATAGCATACTTATGAAAAAAATTCACCGTCCACATAAGCAATGACACAAAAATCCATTTTCCATCCATAAAGGGATGCCGGCAATGATTACAGTCTTTTTCATGTGATAATTTCCATGATTATAACTAATCAGGTTTTAATGGGGGAAATATCATTGGATATAAAATTATGGTGTTAATCCGCAAATGGGTTGGTAAGGGAAACGCCTTCGCTGTCACTGTCAACAGGGCTAAACCCAGCGCAAAGGAACTCGTCAGCATCTTTAAAGGACACATTGCCGATGGGACTCTTGCCCTCTGTGATGGATTAAGAAGTTGCCACGCCCTTCCCGGAATCGCAGACTGTACAGTCAGGGGCTGCGTGAACCAAGAGGGTGATGATGCCCGCGATGAGTATCAAAAGGCACACTATCATACTCGCACCAAATCTGTCCTCGTTCAATCCCATTCTCACAAACATATCGTTCTGTCATGCCAATTACCCGCATGGTTTCCGCAGCACAAGGTTCTATCTCAATCAAAACCGTACCCTTATAAATCGGGTTATTCTCTATCAACTGCTTAAATCCCTCAAAATAAAGCGGTTCTGTTTTTTCTCTCACAAAAGATATCATAACGGTGTTTCTTCTTCTCAAGATATTACTTGCATCTTTTCTTCCTCCACTGTGTTGTCCCTATCTTTTTAAGCATTGACGTCACTCCAGCCAATAATTAACATCCCCTTTATCTATGAATTACATTCCTCCGTCCCGCAGCATGCGATTCATTGTATCGAATCTCGATGAATATGCCAGTTCGATCACCTTCCAGCGCTCTAATTCATTTTCATAGATCTCAAATGTTTTATTATCAAAAAGCACCCACTTTATAACATCCAGTTTTCCCGGATACTCTGCAACAAATTTTTTTGCAGCGCCGACAGCAATCTTAGCCGCTTCATCCAGTGGGAAATGATAAATGCCGGTAGAGATGGAAGGGAAGGCAATGCTCCGTATTCCGTTCTTGACAGCCAGTTCAAGACAAGACTGATAGCAGGACTCAAGAAGCTTATACTCCTTTTTCGATTTTCCGCTGTTCCAACGTGGCCCGGGTGTGTGTATAACATACTCGCAAGGCAAGTTGTATGCCTTTGTGATCTTTGCCTTACCAGTTTCGCATCCACTCAGCAGACGACATTCCGCCATAAGCTCCGGCCCGGCAGCACGATGAATCGCCCCGTCAACGCCTCCGCCTCCAAGCAGGCTTGTATTAGCAGCATTTACGATAGCCTGAACACCATGATCTTTGGTAATATCGCCTCTTGTCATGACGAATTCAGTCTTATTGACTGCTTCAAGCCGTTCGTCTTTCCACCGCATGTCCATATATTTTCTTATCCAGTCCGGATCTTCATAATGGCTGTATTCGCTCATCTGGCAGCCATGACACAGGTCATCCGCCATCTCTAAGATGACGTCCGCAAGTTCAAGATTATTCTTCCATTTTTCCTCTATAGCATCATATCCGAGAAGCGCGCCCAGAATATTTCCCGTTACCGCTCCTGTCGAATCACTGTCTCCTCTGTGATTTACAGCGGCAGCCACTCCGGCAGAGAAATCATTCTGATGCCGCAGTGAGCAATAGATTGCAATACCAAGTGTTTCTTCAGCAACCCAGCCTTCACCGATTTGATGAATATTATCAAGATCGCTTTCATCATTTTCTGAAAGCATAATAGCAAGATTGATAATCTCTGTCAGTTTCTTCAAATAACTGTCATCAGCATAAATATCTGCAACGGTATTGCGTGCCTCAATAACAATTTCTTTCAGACTCTGCTGCTTATTCGGATAAACAATGCGTCTGATGATATGCACAAGCGCTGCCGCAGGCATATACCCAAGGGAATGTTTGTGCGTAATCTTTGCAATATCGGCTCCCTCCTGGTCAAATTTCTTTATCTGAACATTTGAATAATCCATCAATGCAAGCGGAGCAACACGCATGATGCCACCACAACCCTTACTGTTATTCTGCGGAATCTCATCATTCTTATACTTGTCTAATGCAGACAGGCATGTATGCCCCGGCGCTCTACGGCTGTATAGCCCAGGAACATCCGACAGCCACGAAATACAGTTGTCCAAGTATCCACATGGATGCTTTCTGCCTTCTTCAAAAGTCATCTCCTGTGTACGCAACCAGTCCAAATATGACATTAGAATATAATCGTGCGGAAAACCAGCACTGCTTCGCATGGAGGCTCTTGTATCATATATCAGAATACCGTTTGCCGTAAAAAGCGTCATCTGCGTATCATCCGAGATAAGCGCTTTTCCACTTTCCGGATTAAGCTCGTATTCTCTTATACCGTTCCTGCCATAGCGGGAGAAAATTTTCTCTTCGCTTAAAAATTCCACCGGATACCCCAGTGCATCGCCGACTGCCCCGCCAAAAAGACTCCCTCTGACTTTATTCAAATATACTTCAGTTTCCCTGATTCTTTGCAACACAGCATCATTCTCTTTTTTATTTTCATCTCTATAGAAGTTATCAAAAGAAAAATTGCGATAAAATTCTTTGAAATTATACTGTTCATCTGTTCGGTCAAGGACGGCGAAATCAATTCTGCGGAAAAAGTCTTTCTCGTGCATTCCATTAAATTCCATATCTTTAAGCGCCCTATAAAACAGATCCGAAATCACATGCGCATCATTGCCAAAAGCTCCGCATCCCCACGCACCAAGGACAAGATTCCTGTATCCGAAATAGGCGGCACATTTTAGCATCCCCATAATCCTGTTATAGACCATGTCCTGATACTCGTCTTCACTCATCCCTTCCCTGCCCTGCGTGATCATCGGAGCCGCGCAGGTAAGTACCGCAACAACCACGGTTTCATCCAAAAGAGCTCCGTTTTCATCCCGGATAATTTCCACCTCCGGCGTGAACATCATGGCATCCGAACCCATATGTGAATTTAGATTTTTATTATATTCATAGTATTTTGCCGCATGGCTGCTCTCCAACGACAACAAAAGTGAACTTTTTCTGCAAAGGTCTTCTTCCTGGGCTCTTGCACCACGGTGGACGCCACCTCCCGGATGCACAGGATTAGCAAGATTCAGAACAAGTACAGGCTTTTCATCTCCTTTATGGAACATATAACTGCATTTTTTATACTGTTGTCTCGCAACTGCAAAAGAGTCCATATTTTCACATCCATGACCGCATCTTCCTATTACAAAGACTTTTTCAAAATCTGTGCGGCTGCAGATATCTTCTACATCCTCCGGTAACAGTACATGGACTGTTTCCATAGCTTCTTTAGAAAGTTTCAGCTCCACAGTCCTTCCGTTTATCTTATAGCTTCCACGCTTCAGTATATTCAGCGTATGATGAAGCATTTCTATATTATCATTTTGCATATATGCACCTCTGTCTATTTCTCAGGAACAAACTCTGTCCATAACGGAATCTGCTTCCTATCAGCCATTGCTTTTATCATTGCAGCTCTCATGGCTTCGTATTCTTCTCTGGGACTATCTAAATGGCGGATATCCCAGGTAGAAACATCATATACACAGGGGACTCCGGAAATTGGCTGAAAGAACTCATCCATGTAATACATATCATAATAAGTTTCCGCTCCAAAGCCATCCTCGTCAGCCGGTTCGCACCCTCTTTCCTTCCATATAAGCGCAGTCCGGTTTTTATCAAGTCCGGCTATCGTATAGTATTCATTTTGCTGAAACGCCATAAGTCCCGCCGCATTAAGCGTCTCGCCAGAATAAGAACCCGAATGCCAGTTAGGCTGCTTTCCGGGTATAAAATTTTCATATGGAATGAGACTATTTTCTAAGAAATACCGGTTTTGTTTTATCTCGTCCCATACCCTTTCCTGTGCCACAGTGTTTCCATACATAGCGGCGCGCAGCAGCCACATAACGGCGGCTTTTTTATTTGGCTTTTTTTGGCTAAAATATTCTGAAAGCTTCAGCATAGCATCGGCATCCCCTTTTGTGCAGTCAGCTGCCAGATATCTTAAATCCATATCTGCCGGCTCATGTGGGGCGTCCCATTTTTTACTGGGATTTGTCAAAAATAGTAAATCTGCATTCACAGGCGGATTCGTTGGAACTTTTTTCTTTCCTCTGTTGCAGATTAAGCTGCAAAGATTTTTTATTCCCTTAATCATAATTATCGACTTTTCCCTTCGTTCAATTAAAAAGCGCCTGATATCCTCATTATTTCAATAATAGGCAACAAAATTCCAAGCTTCAGTTTACTGCGTAAATCCTGCTTGTTCCGCGGTCTCCCAGGCTGTAACGCGCCGCACCAAAATCAAGCAGCTTAACCGTATGGTCATTTGAAATAAATATGTTATCCGGTATCACATCACGATGGACAAGGCTTTTCTGATGTACAGTTCCAAGCGCTTCCATGATAGGGGACATTATTTTCCATACCTCTTCCCATGACAGTTTTCCGCCGTGCTGCCAACATTTAGCTGATCAAATTCGTTTCCAAGATTAAATACTGGCATAACAATGTTATTTTTTATTGCATATTGAAAAAAATCCTAAACTGAACCCGGTTTCCAATGGAAACGATATCGCCGCTGCGCAGCCGGTTTGGTGCAAAAATCCTCATTCCGCCTATGACCGTACCGCATATTGAATTTAAATCCTCAATGCATACAGTGCCTTCATGTACAAATATCCTTGTATTTTGTCCAGCAACATCAGGATCCATAAATATAATGTCACACTTTTTTTCACTGCCAATTAGCAATGTATATTCCAACGAAAAATCTTTCTTTTTGGATCCATACCGCCCCGATATCACTTCCACGCGCAAATGATTTGACGCTATCTCACCCTTTCCTGGCATAAGCTTTCTTAAAATGATGATAACTACCACGCACAGCACAATGCCGCCTAAGAAAAATGCTCCATAAACAGGCAGATTCTCCTTTATTTTTTGGACAAATGTTTCCTTATCAGATATTGAGTCTATTTCAGATCCAGATATATTTTTATCTAAAATCTGTGCCTCATCTCCATCTGATGTCTGCTCCTTTCCTGTCTGTGCCTCATCTTTGTCTTGTGTCTGCTCCCGGTCTGCCTGTGTTCCGTCATCCATATCCTGTAATTCCTCTTCTTCCTGTGGATTGTCAGTAACACCCGGCATTTCACTGTTTCCTATAACGGTAAGATTCTGCTGCTCCAATATCCTGTCATCGCTCTCACTTCCTCTAAGCCACAGCCTTATATCAAGCGCGTTTCTCTGAACCGGCTGGCTTAGTTCAAAGCATACGGAATACAGATTATTCGTTTCAGCGGCAAGTTCTTCAGCAGCATCAACAGCCTGGCTTCTATCCTTAACAACGGCTGCCTTACGACCTGACATCGGAAGTTCTTTTTCAATGTTCTCATTCCAATTCCCAATCCCAATCACATCAAACACAATATCTGTCCTTGCCTCGACGCGCTGTTTCACCGCTTCCGGCTTCGGCTCCTCCGTTATTCCGTCAGGGCTGCCATCTGTGATTAAAATCAGCCGGTACAAATCTCCTCTGCTTCTTTCCTTTTCATCAATATAATTTATGGCAGAATCAATTCCTTTGTACAGATTTGTCGTCTGATCAGCGTAAGAAATTTGATTTAATGCCCTTTTTACTGCATCATCCTCCATTGATGCCGCAATCACTTCATCAAATGATTCTCCAAGTGTCATGACTGTAACCAGAGTCTTCACTTCCGTATCTTCTATAAGCTTCATCACAAAATCTTCTATCTGATCCTTTACCCGTCTTACCGAACCGGATACATCCAGCAGGATAAAATAATGCACATACTGCCCGCTATCTGTAAGTGGATATGCCTTTTCATCTATCTTCGCATTATTAAGTATTGTAACCGTCACATCTTCCCCGGCTTCAAAAAAGGCATAGAGTTTGTTTTCCAGTACCAAGCCTGCAAACGGAGCCTCTTTTACAATGCCATCCGAAAAAGCATCCTCCGTTTCCTGCGCCGCATACACTGGAAATACCATGCTAAACGCCAACAGGCACACCAACCATATAGTCCATACTTTTCTTTTCATTGCCAAACCATTCTCCTTTCATGCCGACGCTCTACAGTGTATGTTATTGCACCATAACTGCAATAAATGTTAGGTTGTCACTATCCGGCTTCATCCGATTCATTGCCCGGATAAGCATCTGCTCGCCCCACCTAGAAGCAGTGTCCGATTTCAGGCAATCAACAAGTATTTCCTCATCATAAAGATATTCCCAGAAACCATCAGAGCACAAAAGAAACGCATCCCCCGGCATGACAGAATGTTCTGCATCAAGGCAGCCGCATTCCGGATTGCAATGTCCCTCATCCCCCATGGCGCGCAGGAGCCTGGAACGATCCTCATCAAAATTCATGCCGTCGCGACTGATTTCGCCAGACTTATACTTTTTATAAGTGACGGAATGGTCCGCTGTCAGACGCATAATACGGCCTTCCGACAGATAGTACAGCCTTGAATCTCCCACATGCGCCCATGATGCCATGCCCGCATCAAGGCATAATGTTACCACCGTACTTTTCATCTTCCCTTTCTTTTCCTTCTGAAGTTCGATAAGCGTATCATTTGCTCGTAAAATATTTTTTTCAAGCCAATCGACCCGTGATATTTTCTCTTTGTCAGTTTCCCATGAGGCTGTCAGGTTCTCTACAATGCAGTGTGACGCTATTTCACCGCCAAAGTGTCCGCCTAGTCCGTCGGCAAGAATGAAAAATGCCTGTGCATCATCTATACGGTAATCTGCAAAGTCTTCGTTGTATTCTCTGCCACCGTTATTTGTAAACATATAAACATCCAGTTTCAAAATAACCCTCCATTCTGCAAGCTATCCAAGTTCCGTGCGAATCTCATTAGCACGGTCGCCCAGATAAAAGCTGTCGCCTGACCTAAGGTAATAAGCTGCCCCAGGATTTAATTTCTGTCCGTTTCTCAAAAATGTACCATATGTTGATTTCATATCCATCAAAACAAATTCCCCTCTTGATGCATCCCATGATATCTGGCAGTGAAGCTTACTAACGCCAGGCGTACCATCACGATATACAAGCTGACATGAAGATGGGTCACGCCCAATCTGCACCTGACGGCCTTCAAGCTGTACTTTCATGCCTCCATGCTGCTGCGCCATGGAGCAAATCACGGGTTTACCCTGTGGCTGCATGGGCTGCTGTGCCATGGATGCGGGTTGTGACTGTGGATGCCGCTTCTTGCCTTTCATTACCAAAAACACGACAACGCCTGCTGCTATGATTACACCTGCCACAATTGCTACAATTATAATAGTAGAATTATTCTTGCCTGGAACCGGGTCTGGATCCGGGTCATCCGGAATCGGAACCGGATCCGGGTCATCCGGAACGACCTCCTTTGAACTATCGTCCACGTAATCATATGCTACGTTATTGCGGTCAAGGAGCGGAATCACCTCTTCCATACTTACCGCATAATTCATGTTCTCACTTTCAGCAGCTCCCATCGTATTTATACCTATTACATTACCGTTGGCGTTTACCAAAGGTCCGCCGGAATTTCCGCCAAATATAGGCGTATCCATCTGAATCAGCCTTCTTCCGGTTCCACTTTCGGTAATTATCCTGTTAATTGTTCCACTGGTCACAGAAGCATCCTCTATGCTTAAGTTACTGGTAGAATTTATTACCTCATCTGAAAGTCCCGGAAATCCAACTGCATATACCTGACTGCCTACATTATATGTACCTTCTACTGTTAATGGTTTTCTTTTTGAAGTTGCTTTTGCCAGACGTAAAAGCGCCACATCCATCTTGTCGTTATATTCAACAACATATGCCTCTTCAACATCATTTTGGTCAAATGCCACATATAACCTGCTCTGGCTGCCTGACTGCCCGCCTCCTACATACACGAAATCCTCTATAACGTGGTAGTTGGTCACGATATATTGTGGATCCTCTCCTTTCTGTCCCACGAAAAATCCCGTTCCTCTTGCGGCTCCGATATATTCGCCATCAAGAACAATATCTTCTTCCACATACACGATACTTTCCAGCGTTTCCTGATTAAACTCCGATGCACACACAGGCAAGACCCATAAAACTGTAAGCATCAATGCCAGCAACATACTTCCTATTCTTCTTTTCATTCTAAATTCCTCTTTTCTTTTTTATTTTTGAACTTAATATCTGCAGGCAATCACAAGTGCAGTATAATTGTCCTGATGCATACGCTTTTTTGTCTTTATTTCCTGTTCCATCCTCCTGCATGCCTGCTCCGGAGTCGGTTCCCCTAAACACTCCAGCAATTCCGGTTCAGTCAATACGCCTCCCACTCCATCAGAACATATCAGTAAAACATCTCCCTCCTGAATACGCCACGGACGACTAAGCGTATCTACTTCTTCCAGTTCGTCGCATCCCAAAAACTGACTCAGACGCAGACCGTCCTCATCCTCATCCGCCTGAGTCGTATCGAGGCTTCC
Organism: Muribaculaceae bacterium; assembly: GCA_023663465.1. Classification (GTDB taxonomy): domain Bacteria; phylum Bacillota; class Clostridia; order Lachnospirales; family Lachnospiraceae; genus UBA3282. Next base: position 25,224 of record JAMPHJ010000014.1, read on the forward strand.
CTCTCGCAGCAGTTCAAGATATTCATCTTGGCGGCAGGTCTGTTCCCTGTTCAGACGATAGATGCCTCCGTCGCGTTTCAGATAGAGAAAGCTGTCGCCCACACTTGCAAAATACAGTCTTTCCTGAAAAAATATGCATGCCACAATCGTTGTCCCTCCATTGCCTCTGAACGTATTAAAAAGGGCGCTGTTTGCACGAAATATGCTTTCCTTCAACTGTATTCCCATATTCTTTTTCCTGTCCATCTTCCTGAAATCGTCCGTAACCGCTTTAATTGCCGCCTCGCTCACAAGCTTTCCGTCCTGCATGCCGCCCATGCCGTCAGCCAACAGCGCAAGAAGTCCATTGTTTTTTATCTCCATGACGTCCATCGCATTTACAAATGCAAAAGAATCCTCCTGACTCTGGCGCGTTCCTATTCCTTGCAGATTAGCCATCTGATAACTTAAAAAGCGCTGCAGAGGTTGCTGATTCTGTACCGGTTCCGGTTGTTTCCGTTTAAAAAACTGCATTGTCTCCTCCTTCTCTGTTCAATCCGCCGCTCCATGAAAATTTTTCTCCACATAGAGGAATAAACAATAGCTTAGTGGCGCCCATTTCAATTACATCGTATGCATTCAGTTTTATCTGCACATAGACTGGTTCATCATTGACATAGGTATTGTTTGCACCATTTCCCGGAATAATATGAAACCTGTTATTCTTGGGGTCATACCCTATCTTTACATGAACATCCCTGGTGATGCCAGAATCGCCACGGATGCATACATCCATTTTCTCGCTCCTGCCAATCGAGTTGATTCTTCCGTAAAGACGATAATCCTTTCCCTTGCTGCTCCCTTCTATACATACAAGCCATCCCACCACCGGCTCAACACCCTTATAACTCTTTAACATACCTGTGGTCTTGTTTTCTGCATCAACGCGCATCCCATATCCCCTTGGCGGCAGGGTCTTGCTTTCATCATCAATAACACTGCGCTGCATGCTATTATACATACTACTTCCGCCCGGCATCGTCACACCGCCCTGTCCGACAGGCACTCCTCCTGGCATCGTCACGCCTCCTTCTCCGACAGGCATCCCGCCAAAATCAACCGTCTGAAAATTGCCGCAATAAGGACATGACGAATACATGTCTGCATCATAAATATGCCCTTTTTCACACTCTACTCTTGTCATAGGTTCTATCTCCCCCTTTTTAGTATAACAATATCTATTTCAGCCCCGCTTCTTCCGCGGTAATACCTGCACCGGTAAACATACCGTCCATGTCTTCTACTTTACTTGTGTCAAAACTGCTTAAATCCAGACTTGCTAAACTTTCACAGTCAGCAAACATTCTATCTATATCTGTTACATTACTTGTATCAAAACTACTCAAATCCAGACTTGACAGATTGCTACAGCTAGCAAACATACTACGCATATTTGTTACATTACTTGTATTAAAACTACTTAAATCCAAACTTCTCAAACTTTCACATTTAGCAAACATACACAACATACTTGTTACATTACTTGTATCAAAATTACTCAAATCCAGACTTGTTAATTTGCTACAATTTTCAAACATCCATCTCATATTTGTTACATTACTTGTATCAAAAACGCTCACATCCAGGCTTGGCAGATTGCTACAGTTAGCAAACATACTAGTCATACCTGTTACATTACTTGTATCAAAACTACTCACATCCAGACTTGGCAGATTGCTACAGCTAGCAAACATATCACTCATATCTGTTACATTACTTGTATCAAAACTACTCACATCCAGACTTGGCAGATTGCTACAGCCACAAAACATTCCACTCATATCTGTTACATTACTTGTATCAAAACTACTCACATCCAGGCTTGGCAGATTGTCACACCAACCAAACATAAGCGCCATACTGCTTACATTGCTTGTATCAAAACTTCTTACGTCCAGACTTGGCAGATTAATACAGAATGAAAACATCATACTCATATCCGTTACTTTTTCTGTATGAAAACAGTTATTAAAATTAATTTCTGTCACATACATATAACCGGCAAACAATGCCTTGCCCGAACTTGCACAAACTCCGCCTTCTGCTGCTATATATAAATCATACTTATCGCCTGACGGTTTTGCCCATGCCATTACCAGACCATTCTTATCCTTTGACACATCCCATGCATCATCAGGCATATCTGCTAATGTATCAAGAAATGTGATGGTTGCGATTGAAGAACGCTTCAATTTTTCATTTCCCAATACATATACCATATCATCATCTGGATTCCATTCCTCTCCAACAAAATCCTCCATAAGCACATTCTTGACATATGCAGGTTCTTCCTCCGACTGCGGTTTGGTTTCAGTAGAAGCCAATGGGGTATCGTTTGCAATGGTATCTTCTGCCAACTGCAGCTTAGTCTCCGTGTTATCCACTAAGGTATTACCTGCAGTACTGTTTACCACCGTCTTCTCGTCAGCATACTGATTAACTGTAACATCAGTACTCTTTTTTGAACTTCCTTTTCCTGCAACAACTCCCACTATGACACACAATGCGGCTGCACCAACAGTAATTGCTATTTTCTTCCATGTATCTGATGCTTTACCTCCGTTTATGACATCTGCGTCATGTTTTTCGCCTGTCTTATTTCCTGTAACACTTTCCGTTATGCTTCCCATCTTATTTTCTGTCGGGTTCTGTACCGGTACAACGTTCTCACCCATAACCGCCTGTTTGAATGCTGCCATCGTCTGGTATCTGTCCTCGGCGCGTACTTCAAGCGCTTTTATAATGGCTTCGTCCGCCCTGTCAGGCAGATTCACGCCGCGGTTAGAGAGCGGTACGAGGTCGTCCTCCTCCATGCGGTCAAGGGACTCGGGCGGTATGTAACCGCACAATGCCGAATAAAAACATGCCGCCGCTGAATACACGTCGGTAAATGCACCCTGCTTTCCGCGCCGGGTATACTGCTCCTTGGGCGCGTAGCCGGGTTTTAATATGACGTCCAGGCTTTTACTGCGGTCGCCCAGGCTGTAGCGCGCCGCTCCGAAGTCGATCAGCTTTACCATGCCGTCGTTTGAGATAAAGATATTGTCGGGAGTAACGTCACGGTGGACGAGACCTTTCTTATGTACGGCATCAAGCGCGTCCATAACCGGCGACATGATCTTCCATACCTCTTCCCATGACAGCTTTCCGCCATTCTGTTTGATGTAGGTCTTGAAATCGATGCCCTCTATGTAGTCCATCACGAAATACGCCGTGCCGTTTTCCTCAAAGTATTCCTGAACGCCAACGATATGCGGATTCCCCTGAAACTGTGCGAGCACCTTCGCTTCTTCCAAAAAACTTTCCATACCGAAACGGAAATTATCACGGCGTTCATCCGTGTAGGTTCTTACCTCAATAGAAGCGGTGCTTCGCATCGCCATTGTTTCAGGGAAAAATTCCTTGACCGCTGCTTTTAAGCCTGTTTTGTAGCTCTCGGCAAGATAAGTGATCCCGAAGCCGCCCTGTCCAAGTACGTTTTTGATCACATATTTTCCTGCCAGAATCGTGTCTTTTGGCAGCGCCGCCGGATATTTTTCCCATGCGCTATTAACTGTATCATTCATAATAATCCTCCATGCTCCTAAATCCAGTTTCCCCATATAACAATATTTATTTCCGTCCTGCCCATTCTGCAGTAATTCCTTCTCCCTCAAACCCTCCTGCTATTACAGATCCGATCTAAATCCGGTCTTTACTTCATTGTTAATGTCCCCAAGGTAAAAACTCTCTCCTGGTTTCAGGTAATAAAGCTTCCCCGGCGTCAGACGCTTACCACTTTTTAGAAAAGTGCCATAAGTAGAATTCATATCCGAGAGGATAAATTTCCTCCTGCCCTCATCCCATATCAGCGTACAGTGAAATCTGCTGACCCCGGGAGCGCTGTCATGGTACAAAATCTGACACCGTGCCAAATCCCTCCCGAAGCATATCTGCCCATCTTCAAATAAAACCCACCTTCCGCCCTGCTGCCCCGACATAGGGCAGACTGCCGGAATCCCTGGCTTTATACCGGCAGAGAGAACTGCCTCTGATTTCACGCCGCACTCAGGACAAAATTTCCCATCCTCAGGAAACTCAAAACCACATGTTGAACATTTTCTCATTCTTACACCCATACATCATGCTTATTCCTTCAATAACATTTTCAAATATCCTGCAACCGCCCCCAGCAGTTCTTCTTCTAACGCAGGGGATAGTTCAAATTTTCGTTCCCTTGCATCCTTCACAATTACTTCATCCTGAATCTCGGAAAACGTCTCTTGTACAAAAACAAAATCCTCCAATTTAATGCAGAGTCCTCTTTTCTCCAAAACCTGCTCCGCCATATTCAATAGCCTGTCCTTATTTTCCCTCTGCTCTATAACAGAAATAGCTTTTCTCTCAGCCAGTTCGGGAGCTATTCCAACGGCAAACTCCGCCACGGAACCTGCTGTGTCCTCTACCACTTTTCGGAGCACATCGCTTCCGCCGAATATCGTTTTCTTTATCGTTTTACCTGCAAGATCGCCAATCTTCTGCTTAACAGTATCATTTTTCATAATACCGCTATAATTTACATTTATATTCCTGCCAATCAATGACAGCCGCCCCACTGAATCCTGCGCCATATAAATATCGCCGATATAAATATTCCTCCCCAGCTCATCCTTCTGCAAAAGCCCATTCAAAGCGGAGCGGATTTCCTGACAATATAGGTTTACAAGCCCACACAGCAGTTCCCCTTTGCTTTGCCCATCCATCAGATTTAATATGCCAAGCGCGGCTGTCATGGAAACATCGCCCATTTTAAGCAAAAAACGGAGCGCAAGATTTGGTGCTTCCATCTGCCGGCACTTTTCCATTCCCATAGGAAACAGGTTTGCAAAACTTTTCTCGTAATGAATTTCTTTGATTGTAATATTCGCATAAATCATTTTTTGCGCTCTCCATTTTCAAATCGTTCTTTCAATATATAAGCCAAAGCATCTTCAAATTTCTGAATTCCACTTTCTACAAGCAATTCATCGTTGCCATTTATGCGGGCATCCAACGCGTTGGAAGATGAAATGAGAAAAAACGGATATTCCTCAATTTTTGACTTTTTTTCTTCATATTTTTCAGATTCTGAACCGTAAGTTTCCGACAACTTATCCAAAGCTGTCATCAAAATTCTCTTTTTGATAGCTTCCGCCATATATTTCCGCTCGTCCGGACTAATAACATCAATATCATTAATCACAAACATCAAGCGTTCTGAATCGTTCCCCGTCAGTTCTTTGTATACAAGCTCACAATCCGCTTCACTGATAGGTTCTTCAGGATTGATTACCATGATGGTCTCATCCAGCCTGGATAGCATTATTTCGTTGAATCTAACCATATTTATATCACCATTACAAGATGGTATGTTAACAATATCAATCCCTTTCTGACAAAATTGGCAGGGATAATATATAATAATCTCATCTATAGTCTCCGCGCTCTGTGAAATCACATAAGAGTTAATATACTTAACAATTTCATCTACTGAAATATTAAACATCGAACCATTATTCAGAATGACCTGTGCACGCGGCTGTAAATCATATGTAATCCTTAGTAAAATCGCTAAAGCAGGTGGTATGATCAACTTGCCAATAATTGCATTAATCAGATTATTCCTTTTACGATTTAATCCCCCTATGATGACTACAGACATTTTAGGAATAGTTTGTATAACAAATTCTGGATTATCCATTATATCTTCCCCTTTTAATTACCTGCCATTGCCTTATTTGTTGAATATTTTCTTACAGATGAAAATAATAATAAAAATAAATATCGCAACCAATACCACGCTTGGCAATGGAACCAATCCAAGCGCTATGACGCCTCCTATAACCAGGCCTATTGATAACATCTTTTTCCCCTTAGGCGGAGGATCCGGAATGATCGGTCCTGTTGCTTCAATCGTGTCAGAAACTACGCCGGATATCAGAGGGTTTCCACATTTCGGACAGAACATCTTGCCGTCATCATACTCTATGTTGCAATTTGTACATCTTTTCATATTTTTCCCCAGCCTCTTCTTTCTACTTTAGATTTTGGTTCCGCACTCTGCGCAGAATAACATCCCAGGCTTTACTTTGGCGCCGCAATAAGGACAGTCCTTTTCCGCAGGCTGCTCTGCGAACAGTTTCGACTGTTCCGATTCAGGCGCAGGCTTCCCGCAGTAAGCGCAAAAGTTTCCTTCCCGCATCTGGGTAACCCCGCAATAAGCACATTTAAAAAATCGGGGTACAACACTACCGCCTGCCGTAACAGGCAATGGCACATCCTTCGCGGTCACTTCTGAAACTTTCTGGGAAACAGGTTGTAGCGGTTGCTCCGGCTGCTTTGTCATAGACTGCTGCGGAGTCGTTTCCTGAAAAGATCTTGTCGCGGCTGACCAGCCTTTCGCCTTCGCTTTACTCTCAAAAATAAGCTCCTGCCCTGTCGTCTGATTGAGCAGATACCCTGCCCATTCCGCTGAACAGAATTCTCCATTTTTGCACTTTTTACACACAACAGCATACCTTGATTTGAGAGTCAGCGTAGGAATCCAGAATACATCAATTTTCTGGTTCGCTTCATCCAGTGTAAATTCCGTAAGTTTTTTGCAATTAGGACAATGATACATACCCAGACTTTTTATGCTCTTTAAATGGTCTGTCACTCCGCAGCCATTAATACGATAGCCTCCCATAACTCCCTGCCTCCTCTTAAATCAACTGTGTAATATCCTCTAATGTTTTCCGAAGTTGTTCTACTGCCTGTCGGATCTCCGCTTTTTTCTCCTCACCCTGACGGGCAACGGCAGCCGACTGTTCCATTTGTTGTTCCAGTGCCTGTAGCTTGCCATTATGGAACTCCATCAGATTCTTTTTCGCCTGCTCGCTCATTTTCTGATAGGTATCAGCCACTGTTTTTTGTACGGAAACAAAGAGCGCATCATACTGCCTCTGGATTTCCTGAACAATCTGGGGCTTGCGCTCTTTCAGCTCCTTTTTCCTCATTGCGCCGCCAATACCATCAGCCACCAGCGACAAAAAGCCGCTGCTGACCATAGATACCGCAAATCCTACGCTGTCGCCTTTTGTCCAAGTCTTGTTATCCAGTACAAAACGAAAGTTATACTGTGCATTAGTGTGATGCTCGGACATAGTGCATGTCAGTTCATCAGAAATCGAGTTAAGCTCATCAAACATCCTGACCATATGATGATCGACACAACATGCCAAGGCTTCCTGCATGGTATCAATGCAGAAGAACGGATAATACTTGGTCAAATCCGACTCAGAATACATTTCCAAAGAAGCGGTTTCTCTTTTCATCCGCCCTAAAAGTTCATTAATCCACCCAATAGCCTCCCCCTGCATAGAACGAATCATATCATCAATTTTATGGTTGTTTTCCTCCTGTGTCTGTGCCTGTTGCTCTTTCTGCATCTGAACATTATCCATTGCATGCTGCACATCCTGACTGTCCATTTGAAGTCCCCTTTCCAGCGCAGACAAATCATCATTGATATCTGCTGCCATGATACGGAGCATTCGCTGCATACGATCCGGCAGGATAGTTTCTTTTTTATTCTGTATCAACTCAGTGAATGTGCTGCGAAACTCCTGAAAGCTTGTCCCCATTATATCGGCCAGTTGTCGGTTCGGACGCTCCTCCTCCAGTTGGCGGCACCGTTCATCCAATGCACTGAGCATCCAGATTGACTGCCCCGGCAACAGACCGCTGACTCTATCCTCCAGCATTTCTTTCATTCGTGTGTAATCCACTTCATTTTGAAGCATATCCGTAAAATTGGACACTAAGAATAAGCTGGTGTAACGCTGGGGAATAATAGAAGTTTTCAAATATAATTGTTCGCTGCGCGACAGTGGATATGTGACAGAAAAAACATAGATTACAGCATCCGCCTGCTGTAGCGCTTTACTGACAGCGCCTGTAAAATCCTTTTCAGAATCTTCCAATCCGGGAGTATCAATTACCGTAATATTTTTCAGAATATCAATATTGCGATGGAGTTCCAATTGCTCAACCGGCTCATCCAATTGTCCAATTACTGCTTCCAAAGCATCACGGCAGAGTTCCTCGTCTGTTAGGGAAAGCCGCTTTCCGCCTGAAAGAACGATTTCATTACTGTGGGCGCCGTAAGAAATACGGTTCAGCGTAACAGTCTCAGTAGTCACATTTATCGGAACTACATCTTCCCCTAATAAAGCGTTGATTAAACTGGATTTTCCACGTTTAAAATCACCACAGATGACCAATGTAAAAGGATCGTTCTTCCTTTGCCGGATATTCTGCTCCCATTCCGTAATCTTTCCTACCAGCAGTTCTCCCAAAAGTTCCCGATACTTGCTGTCATATTGGTAGGGTTTAAGCTGATCCAGCGAAACCTCAATGTGCTTCATCAATTCCACTGCGTCATAATAAATTCTATCATTCAATCCCATAGACTCTTCTCTCCTTTAACAATTCTTGCTCAGATCAATATATCGTTTACAGCGTTCATCGGTTTCCGACTTAGTCCGCATAAGCTGCCCTGGGGTCTTCTGGTCAGGGCGCCATTCATAATATTTCTCACATTCACAAAATTCCTGTAGCGCTGCGATACGGCGCGCAATTGCGGGGTGGCTGTCTAAAATCTCACTGTACTTGGCAACGCTGGATACCGTGTGTTCAAGCTGTGCCCGAATGGCATCAAAATCAATCTCGTGTTCATCACCAATGACGCCTCCATATATAAGCTTTGCCAACGCCGAATAGCAGTCCTCCCGGCAGTCAGCACAGAGCATTCCGGCACGGTCTGCAGTGACCTCAGACGCTCTATTCCACGCAGACAACATGGCCATGCTTCCCACTGTCATCAGACTGGCAAGTAACTGTATAATACCGGTAGTGACGCCGACGGCAACGTTTAGTCCTGTATTTAATACTAACTGGCTGAGATAGGAATATGACGAATGATAATTCTGAATATGCCCGCATTCATGCCCAATTATATACTTCAACTCGCCGAGGTTCATACGCTCTATCAGTCCACTATTAATTACGACCATTGGCTCAACGTCATCCATAGCATAAGTAAAAGCATTCATAACTGGATTATTATCAATGAAAACATTTGGTATGCCTATTCCCAGAGTCTTGGCACAATCGCAGGAAATCTGGTATATCTCCGGGAATTGTGAAGGTCCTGCCGCCATTGAGGTACGGGTGTATTCATGAATCTTGCGACTGAGATTTGTTGATGTAATCATCTTCGCCGTATCGTAAAAGCGCGGAATGGAATCCAGCTTTTTGCGGCACTCATAGTCCATTGCAAAGGCATAATTAGGAATACCGTTGCCGTCCATTCGGTTACTGTCCATCATTTTCCGTTTGGTCAGATAATTGCCGAAGCTACAGTCTATGCCGCTTAAAGGGGTATTGACAGATTGAAATTGTTCCATTTCTATTTTCTCCTCTCTTTATCAGCCAGCCAGGCTGCCGCTCTTGATTGTTTCCATGACAGGTGACAGTTGCCTTATAATCTCATCCACGGATGCAATAATTTTCTCACACTCTTTCGACGCCTGCTCACGCTGCATGGAATTTTTCGTCAAATCCTGCTTAATAAGATCCAGCGTCTGTTCCGTGTCATGCAGCGCTTTTTCCAGTTCCTCGTTCATAACTGTGGTAAGAGAACCAAAAGCGGCCTCAATACGCTGTTCCAACGTCCTTTCCAATTCTCCCGAAGCCCTCATTTGTGCTACGGATTCCTTAATCTGCTTTCTGGTATTGTCTATCAATGTCTTATACTCCTGCTCCCCCTTGGATGGGAACAGACTCTGAGCTGCAAATTTACCAACTACGCCGCTGGCCGCACTGGCAATCACACACAATGGCAGACCAACGATACCTGCCGGACCCAAAACCACTGCCGTTGCAAACGTCGTTGCAACGCCCGCGGCAAGCCCTACTGCCGCGCCTTTCACACCTGCTTCCTGATATCCTTTCACTAACCCCGTCAACCCCCATGGACCGCCTGCAAAGTCAGTCAGAATATCCAATGCCAATCCCGCAATACCAATAGCATTTTTAACCTTTGGTTCAGAAGCATCGCTGGAAGAAGATAAAGACAGCTGAACTTCTGAATTCAATTTACCAATCATATCGGAGGCAAAAGCAGCGCTCTGGGCGGCCTGTTCTCCGACTGCATCCATAAGCTGTTTTTGCATACGCTCACTGAAATTTGACATTTTAGTCTTAATTGTTTCATTGATAACTTCCTGCATTTTCTGCGCAGCCGCCTGCTGACCCGCCTTTTTTGTCAACGATTTTTTGTCTATAGAAGTCTGCTCCACGATATTGTTCAAATCTCCTCCCAGTTCATCATAGAATGCCTGCATCTGGGTCAGCAGATTCGACTTTGTCTGCTGGGCAGCGGCATTAATACGGTTGGTTTCTTCCTTTTTACTATTGCGGAATTCAGCGATTTTCTCCATAGCCTGTTTTTGTTTCTGTTCAAATTCTTCCGCACTGAGCTGTAAGCTGTTTTTCCGCGTTTCAGCGGCATTCAACACATCTGTGGCAGCCCGCGAAATTACAGCAAGGGGAGCTGCCAGCTCCAATGTGCCCCTCTCTATTGTCAGCATATACGTCAGGGCATCCTCAAATTTGCGTATTCCGCTTTCCTCAAGCAATTCGTCATCCCCCTCTATCCGGGCATCCAACGCATTCAACGCAGATATGGGAAAAATATTAATATTTCCGATTTTTGACTTCGCATCTGTATATTCCTTGGATTCCTCCCCGTATATTTCCGCCATCTTATTCAAAACCGTTGTCTGAATCTTACGTTTAATGCCATCCACTGCACGTTCACGATCTTTTGGACGAATGGTATCAATCCTGTTTACCAGAAACAGCAGACGTCCCAAATCGCTTCCCATAAGTTTATTACGTACAAATTCAGCTTCACTTTTACTGAAAGGCGCATCCGGCACAATTACCATGATAACCGCATCCAGTTTGGGAACAATTTCCTCGCTGATCTTATCCATGCGCTCATCATCGTTTAGACCCGGTGTATCAACGATATCCACTCCATTTTGGCAAAACTGGCAAGGATAGTAGACAATTGCCTCATCCACCATTTCCGCCCTTCTGGCATTATCATCATTGGTTTTGGTTACATAATCCGCGATTTTATCCACAGGGACTTCTATTACCGAGCCGTCATTTTTGATAACCTGCGCATGAGGCTTCAGGTCATAGGTAACCCTGTTCATAGTCGCCGTAGCGGGAAGGACATCCGCCGGCATAATTTCCCTTCCCAGCAGGGCGTTGATTACCGTACTTTTACCCCTCTTAAACTCACCCATGATTCCTACGGAAAATTTATGACTGGTCAGCTTATGCCGACTGTCTTCAATAGCTTTTTGACTTTCTTTAAGTTCTAATTGTCCGCACAATTTGCTCATCTGTGTCAGCGCAGTATTGACCTCCGCCACCTTGCCATGATAGCTTGTGTAATCCTTATTTTCCATTCAACTTCCTCCCTTATGGTATCTTTTTTATTTTATTCATAAGTTAGAAAATGCTTAATTTTCATACTTTAGAATTTCATTTTTCATTAGCCTGCCTCGGCAATAAAATCTTCCCTCAGCTCCCGAATATCTATTTCCAGCTGCTGCAGCCTTTCCAAAAGAAACTCTTCTTCTTTATACTTCTGTAGCTGCTCTATATATTTTGACGTTTTATCGTATACATTCCTGACAAGATTCTGAATCTGATTATCCAGACGTTGCTTAGCCTGCCCAAATATCTGTACAATCTGCTGCCAACACCGGTTTTTATAATCCGCCAGGGATGATCTAATTACCGGATCAACATATGCCATAATATTCCAATCTGTTCCAATTGCCGCCATATCCGGTATTGGAGAACGTAACCAATAAAAATCTTGAATATCTTCTGTTTCCTTTAACGACAAATAATCCGGCAGCGTATCAAGTTCAGGCTCCATAACCTGATACATTTCCGGAAATGGCTGAACTATTACCTCTAATTCCTTGCGCAGGCCATGACTGCAGGGATCCAATACATTTTTCTGATATTGATACAGATAAGCGCTTTCCGCTTCATGGCACTGCATATTTATCTCCTTGAATACTTCCTTTATGACTGGGATGAAAACCCTTTTTAATTCCTCATGGGACAATGCTTTCATCTCTCCAAGAGCATGCGTAAATTTCTTGCGCGCATACGAAAACAATTCTCCTTCATCCGGTATAAAGCGTGCTGTTTCCGCCTCAGACAAGGAAAATAGCTTCGCAGTTGTTTCATAGCTTACCTGCGCAAAAGCCATTTTCATTTCATTTAGTTGTGCTTCTAAATATCGCTGCTGCAAAAGCCATTCACGGTATTTACATATAAGCTTATCCAGTTTCCGTTCCGTATTTAAAACAATACTGCTGTTCTGGCTGCTCATAATAATCTGCGGAAGCTTGTCATTCAGATGCCGAAAGCCGCTCTTATTAAATAGCTCCATATTGTTACAGGAAAGCGCCTCCAAAGCCTCTATTGCAGATACTGCAAAGACGCAGGGATTATCAAAAATAACATGATATTTCCGCATAATCTCACTGTCCGGCGCATGAGTCATGGACAGACGTTCTTTTATACTCCCCCTGACACGCTCAACCATATAATCAATAACCTTCTGCCGCTCACATTCCTTTATATTATCAATCTTGGTGACAACAATGATAATCTGGCATATCTGCGGACTTTCCAGCAATTGTGTTGTAAATGCGCACTCCGTTATGCTAAACGGTATGTTTGCGTTTACAGTCACAATTGCCAAGTCAATACTTTCTAAACGTGATATAGTTACCCGGTTCATATCAGCCTCATCATTCATACCGGGGGTGTCAATCAAATCAACGCCATTTCTGCAAAACAATGACGGATACTCCAAAACTGCTTCATAAATCTGCGATGCGTTCTCTGTTGCATCAGTGGTCAGCTTCGTAATGTATTCCGCCAGTTCTTCAATAAGGACGGATTTCTTTTGTCCGTTTTTCATGATAATATAAGCGCTGGGATTATCACCATATGTAATGCGGTTAATTGCCGCTGTAGTGGGCAGATAATCAGTCGGAAGAAGTTCTTTGCCCAGCAGCGCATTCACAAATGTCGTTTTTCCTCTGTTGAACTCGCCAACAACCGCCACGCGAAAATTTTTTGTCTCAAAATCCTGACGCAGTTTTATTACTTCTGACTGTAGGCTCTTCAGTTCTTCTACACTGCCTCTTTCCTGCAACAATTTGTCAAATCGACTAATATGCTCATAAACCCGAAACTCATAGCTTTTATAGTTTACTGACATAAACTCCTCCGAGCACTAAAAAGTGTACTTTTGCAAACTGTCTGATTTTATTGGAAATATTTAAAATGTTTTGGAAATGTTTTGCTAATTTGTTGAAAAATCAATTTTTAAATGATAAAATGTAAAACAAGTATTTAAAAATGCTAAATTTGCAAAAGTACACTTTTTCAAATTTTCTTTTTTATTTTATATAATCGCCATTTTCAAATTTTCTCGCTTTCCCATAGAATGTTCCAACTGGCATCCCACAAACATCAGCCGCCTGCCGGAGTGTCATTTTTTTATTTTTCCAATCTTTATATATTTTTCTGAAATTATCAGGGTATGGAAGCGCCGGACGCCCAAACTTCACGCCCCTTGCTTTAGCTGCTGATATCCCTTCCGCTTGACGTTGCCGAATGTTCATCCGTTCATTTTCTGCTACAAATGACAGCACCTGCAGCACTATATCACTCAAGAACGTGCCAACTAAATCCTTCCCACGCCTTGTATCCAAAAGCGGCATATCAATCACATAAATATCAACCCCTTTTTCTTTTGTTAAAATCCGCCACTGTTTTTGTATTTCCTCATAATTCCTTCCCAAACGGTCTATACTTTTAATATAGAGCAGATCACCACGTTTCAGATTACATACCATGCATTTATATTCCGGACGTTCAAAGTCTTTGCCGGTCTGCTTGTCTATGTAAATATTTGCTTCAGGAACTCCCATATCATGCAGCGCTATGCGCTGCCTATCTTCATTCTGATCTTTTGATGACACTCTCATGTAACCGTAAATTTTTGTTTCTCTCATGTAGTTAGTCGAGTAGACAGTCTCGACACTCCTTTCATTTTATTTCTAGCGTGAAAGGCTTG
>JAMPHJ010000150.1 GCA_023663465.1 Muribaculaceae bacterium
AAAGGTGTTTTCCCATTTCTATCTATTCTTTTTCCTACAAAAACTTTACCCTAGCCACAAATACTCCCCCATAAACTCCTCCTCCGACAAAATACGAACGCCCAGCTCTTTCGCCTTCTTATTTTTAGAAGAAGAGGACGTGACGTCGTTGTTAATCAGACATGCCGTCTTGGCGGTAACGCTGCCGGTTACTTTTCCTCCTTTTTCCTCGATAACATCTTTCAATGCCTGTCTGTTCTCATAGTGGGTGAGGCTTCCTGTAATGACAAAACTAAGCCCTGCAAGTGTCTGTGGTTCTTCCCTGCTTTCAGTAACAATTGTTATTTCATTTAAAAGATGTTCCAGCCGTTCCTTATTTTCTGCATCCTGGAAATACTGATAAAAAGCGCCTGCGATTACGCCACCTACTCCTTCTATTTCACTTAACTCCTCTACCTGCGCTTGCTGCATCGTTTCTAAATCATACTGATAGTACCGGCATATCATTTTGGCATTGGACAGCCCGATATTGGCGATTCCCAGCGCATAAATGAGTCTGGGCAGCGTGGTCTGTCTGGCACGCTCAATGCTCTCTATCAGATTCCGGTAGGATTTTTCCCCAAATCCTTCCATTTGTGTGATTTCCGCCTCATAACGGGACAATTTGAAGATATCCGCATACTCGTGAATAAAGCCTTTGCCGATAAACTTTTCCAGCGTCGCTTCGGAAAGCCCGTCGATATTCATAGCGTCCCGGCTGACAAAAAGGGTGAAGGACTTGATTTTCTTCGCTTCACAGGCAGGATTGGTGCAATAAAGCGTCTGCACGTCATTGAGATTTCTTAACTGCGTCGGCTTGCCGCATACCGGACATATGGCAGGAATTTCCACCGTATCGCTTCCCGTCAGATTTTCTGCAATCTGGGGAATAATCATATTGGCCTTATAGACGGTAATGAGATCTCCAATGCCAAGTTTTAAGCCCCGCATAATGCTGATATTGTGTAAAGACGCACGGCTGACCGTTGTCCCTTCCAATTCTACCGGTTCAAAAACTGCAATGGGATTGATTAACCCGGTGCGGCTCGGACTCCATTCTATTTCTATCAGGTGGGTTTCCCTAAGCTCATCCGCCCATTTAAACGCAATGGAATCCCGCGGAAACTTCGCGGTCGTCCCAAGGGAGTTTCCATAGGCAATGTCTTCATAGATTAGCACAAGCCCGTCGGAAGGAATATCAAAATGCTCGATTTTTTTCTCAAAAGATTGAATCTCTTCCAAAATCGTATCAGGATTTACTTTATGATATTCCACCACATCAAAACCCTGCTCCGCCAGAAATGCAAACTGCTTTTCCCTGGAATTTTCAAAATCCACCCCGTCTGCCTTCACCAGACTGAAAGCATAGAACATGACGTTGCGGCTGGCGGTAATTTCGTTATTCAGCTGGCGCACGGAACCGCTGCAAAGATTTCTCGGATTTTTATACTTTGCCTCCGCATCTTCAATCTGGCGGTTGATTTTCTCAAAATCAGAATAAGTGATAACCGCCTCGCCCCTTAAAATTAATTCCCCCTGAAAAGGAATGGATAACGGAAGGTTTTTGAATACTTTTGCATTATTGGTAATCACTTCTCCGACTTCCCCATTCCCTCTTGTGACAGCTTTTGCAAGTTTTCCTGCAAAAAATGTCAAAACAATGGTCAATCCATCCAGTTTCCATGAAAGAAGCGCTTCATTTCCATTCAGCCAGTCACGCAACTCTTCCCTGTTTTTCGTTTTTCCCAAAGATAACATCTGTTTTTCATGTCGTTCCTTGGGCAGCTCGTCTACGGCTTCATAGCCTACCTGAACCGTAGGGCTATTCGCCAATATAACACCTGTTTCTTCTTCCAGCGCAGTCAACTCGTCATAGAGGCAATCGTATTCATGGTTGCTCATCAACTCCTTATCCTGCGCATAATACGCCTCGGAAGCACGATTCAAAACTGAAACCAGCTCTTTTATCCGACTCATTTTATCCTTTTCCATATTTCCAGTCATGCTCCTTTTCCATTGATTCCCTCAATCCAACCGCTGCAGCCCACAATCCCGGTACAAAACCCGTAGTTCTTCTTCCGTCAGCTCCCGATACTCCCCCGGTTTCAAATCCGCCAGTTCTATATTCATAACGCGTGTTCTTTTTAATGTCTTCACATGATATCCTACGGCGCGGCACATCCTTCTTATCTGCCTGTTTACGCCCTGCGTCAGAATCATTTTCATTTTATCCGGCGCAAGCTGCTCGATTTCGCATGCCCGTGTAGTCAGTGCAAGCTCTTCCAGATAAATGCCAGCGCGCATACTTGCAAGCGCTTCTTTTTTCAATGGTTTATCCACTTTCACAAGATATTCTTTCTCGTGTCGGTTCGCCCCCCGCATCATAGCGTCAATCAGCGCTCCGTCGTTCGTCATGATAAGAAGCCCTTCCGAGTCTTTGTCCAGTCTGCCAGCATAGGTCAGGCGGATGGGATATTGCAGCTTATCCAGAATCTTTATTTCTGCATGTTCATCCCGCTGCGTGCAGACAACGCCCCGCGGCTTATAATAGGCAAGCGCTGCCTTTTTTTCACGCGCACCGATGGGCTTTCCATGAACTCTGATATCCTCAGTCCCACTCACTTTCATGCCAGGCGCCGCTGTCTGTCCATCTATCGTCACGGAGGACTGTTCTATCAGTTTATCCGCATCCCGCCTAGAACAGACGCCGCACTGTGCCAGATACTTATTTAATCTGATTGGCGTAATTTCCTGCTTGTCCATTCCCTTCTATCCTGTCACTTTCCTCTATATCATTTCATTAATTGCGAAACTAAAGTTTAAAATGTGTAGTTGTACAGAAGATACAATCCAAAAGCAGGTACTGTGAAAACGCCGGTACTTAGATGCCGTATTTTGGCATCTTATGTACCGCTGCGTTTGAACCGTAGCGAAAGCGTGCCTGCGTTGGATTATATCTTCTGTACAACGGACGCTACCAAAATCCTAGTTTCGCAATTATTTAACTCACTCCATGTTCCATCAAAAACTCTTTCCACTCCGCATAACTTCCCGCATAAAGATGCACCCCATCAAAAGTCAAATCGCTTTTCAGATAGCCGTTTTCATCCGTAAACAAGGGATTTACATCCAGATAAAAAGTATCTACTCCGTTTGCAAGACTGGCCGCCGCTACATTTTTCGCATTGATGTTAATATTATTAAACTCGGTTGCCGGATTATTCTTTTCCAGGCTAACATGCAGATTCGCCAGAAGATAAATCACGGCATCGGGCTGCCACTGCCGAATCTGCTCCAGTACAGCGCGGTACTGTTCCTGGAAATACTCGGTATCCCCATATCCTAACTCATTCATGCCCAGCATGATATAGATTTTCCCATATTGCTTCTGCTGCAGGATTTCGTTCAGATTCACCCGTTCGCCGCTTTTCTGGTAAATAACGCCTTTTGCATCGAGCAGCTTATAAATCGTCATCCCATTTTCACAATAAAAATCGGCATTTAGTCCCGCATAATCCGATATGCCAAGCGTTCTGGAATCCCCGAAAAATGCGGCGTCATTAAAATATTCTTCCCCGACTTTCTGATAAGGATACGCTGTCGTCAACGCAATCTTTCCCACATCATAATAGTAAATGGAATCTGTTTCCACCGGTGTATAGGTGACAAAATCCGTTTTGCCCATGACGGGATCTTCTTTTGGCGCTTCTTTTTCTTCTTCTTTTTCTTTTTCCAGATACTCCTCTTGCAGTTTTCTCGCGATATCACCAATTTCCACCGCTGGTTTTGCCAAAATAGAATTGTTTGCCACTTTAGCAACAACAGTTGTTATTTTTGAAGGATTCTGTATTTCATTCCTATGACTGTTCTGATGCATTTCCTCTTCCATAATCACTGCAAAGAAAGGATTCGACCAGAAAGATTTCCAGTCAAGATTTCCATAATCCCGGTATATCATCAGCACGATACCGCCCGCCGTCATAAAAAGCCATGTAATCAGCAATGCAAGCAAATATGGGCAATTCTGCATTATTTTTTTCAAACGCCGTTTCAAATCTACTCCCCCTAAAACCTAAAATACAAAAATGGGTTGTTGCTTCCTATCATAATCTCATAGACAGAAAGCCAGAATATGACTACTACCGCCGCTACCACATACCATTTATTTTTATACTGGCTATAAAGCCGCATCGGATACGGTGTGGCAAAGAGAATACAGAAAAGAAATAACACTCCATATTCTTTTAAATACCGTAAAATCTGCGCACTTCCGACGATTACGTCGCCCGCATGGATGCCAATCAGATTCTGCAAATATAATAACAGTTGTTTCATATCGCTAATTGCAAATATAACCCATGTTATCGGTATGATTGCAATCACATACAAATGTCCCAGGACTGCTTTTTTCTCCAGCCATTTCCCAAGCCCGGTCTTTTCAAGCGACACCAGCAGGAAGAACAAAAGCCCCCATAACACGAAATTCCAACTGGCGCCATGCCATAGTCCGGTAAACGCCCACACGAGAAACAAATTCACCGCTGTCCTAAGGAAGCCTTTGCGGTTTCCGCCAAGCGGAATATATAAGTATTCCTTGAACCATCTGCCCAGAGTAATGTGCCACCGCCGCCAAAATTCCGATATGGATTTGGAAACATAGGGATTCTGAAAATTCGTCGGAATCTTAAACCCAAGCATTTTGCCCAGCCCTTTCGCCATCAGCGAATATCCCCAGAAATCGAAATAAATCTGGAAGGAGTAGGCAAAAGCCCCCATCCATGCCGCAGCCGCCGACAAATTACCGGGGCCTGCCGTCATAATCGTATTCCAAAGCGTCCCAATCTGATTCGCCAGCAATACTTTAAAGCCAAGTCCGAGACTAAAAAGCTTGAGTCCATTTTCAATCGCCCGCACGGATATCTTTCGTTCCTTGAGCTGCTCTTCCACTTCCTCATATTTTACAATCGGTCCTGCGATCAGCTGGGGAAACATGCTGACGTAAGTCGCAAATTCCATAAAAGAAGCGTCTTTTTTCTTTCTTCCCCGGTAAAAATCCTGTCGATAGCAGTCCAATAAATAGGACACAATCTGGAACGTATAAAAACTGATTCCCAGGGGCAGCGCAAGATGCAATAACGGCACAATGCTCCCTGTAGACAGTCTGTTGATATTCTCCGCCGTAAAATCCCAATATTTAAAAAGAAACAGAATCGCGAAATTGAAAACAAGCGCCAGCGTCAAAATGCCCTTGCCCGCTTTCTTATCCCGTTTTCTCTTTTTTTTCTTCTCTATCATCAACCTGCCAGCCAGGTAATTTACCAGAATGGAAAAAATAAGCAGCAGAACATTGTAAGGTTCTCCCACTCCATAAAATAATAAACTTCCCGAAAGTAACACAAAATTGCGGTATTTTCCGGGAACTGACAGATAAATTAGCATAAATACCGGTAAAAACCGAAATAAAAACTCTACACTGGAAAATAGCATATCTATTAGCTCCCTGTATCTTTTGCTCTAGATATAGTATATTCCAGGTAGAGTTAATTTACAAGCCTTACCTCATTTAATTTCTTAG
>JAMPHJ010000151.1 GCA_023663465.1 Muribaculaceae bacterium
CGGCACATAGTTATCTGCAAAATAATTCAGTGCATTGATGGAAGAGATAAATTCAAGTTTTGCCCCTTCCCAAGATGCTCCTGCACACTCGTCTTTTCAGTCTGCCTGTAAGCTTTCGCCGCAGACTCATTCTCGCGTTTTGCAACCTGCTTATCATAAGCCCCTTCAAATGTTACTTTTGCTACGAAAGCCCCCGCTGTTTGAATGTTTACCCCAATTATTATAACAATCTGCATTATTTGATAAAACTCATACCGCCAAAAGGTGGAAGGATTCGTATTTAGCAATAAACTTTTACATTTTTTTCACGAATTTGTTATGTTTGGTTGGTTGTACTTTGTGAAACTATTCATTACAATAGTATGAAAAGTATGCTTATAGGAGGCTATTATGCGCAGATTATACCTTGATAACATCAGATGGGCAACAGTCCTTTTAGTAATGGTTTACCATGTGTTTTATGTGTTTAATGCGGTAGGTGTCATGGGAGGGGTTGGCAATTTTTGCGAGGTGCAGTATCAAGATGGGTTCTTATACTTTGTTTATCCCTGGTTTATGGTGCTGCTCTTTACAATTGCGGGCATGAGTGCAAAATACGCATTGGAAAAAATGCCGGTAAAAGATTTTTTGCAAAAAAGAACCTGGAAGTTGTTAGTGCCTTCTACGCTCGGTTTATTCGCATATCAATGGATTGTGGGATATTATAATATAAAAATTGGCGGTGGCTTAGAGTATATACCATCTTTTTTGATATATCCGATTTCTGCCGTTTCTGGAACGGGTCCATTATGGTTTGCACAAGTATTATGGTTGTTTTCGCTTCTTCTGCTGTTGATCCGCAGGATTGATAAAAACGAATATTTGTGGAAGGCAGGTGGGAAATGCAATGCATATACGCTTATTTTGTTTTTCCTTTTGATTTGGTGCGGGGCGCAGATACTGAATATGCCAGTAATTACTACATACCGTTTTGGAATTTATCTGGCGGCTTTTCTGCTGGGATATTTTGTGCTTTCCCATGATAATGCGCAGGAAATACTTGAAAAAATATGTCTGCCCATGCTGCTTACCAGCGTGGTTATGGGAATCGTCTATACGATATTCTATTTTGGGGAAAATTATGCGGATGCGGTAATACTGAAAAGTCTGTTTACCAATGTATATGCATGGTTTATGACACTTGCTGTTCTGGGATGCGGAAAAAAATGGTTTAACAGACAAAACGCGTTCAGCGCGTATATGACTAAGAGAAGTTATGGTTTTTATGTGCTTCACTACACTTTTATATCCATTCCCTGCTCCCTCTTGAAAAATCATACAGATTTGCCGATATGGATTGTATATGTAGCAGCTTTGTTAATTGTATTTACTGGTACTCCTGTTTTGTATGAAATTATAAGCAGAATACCGATCGCCCGATGTTTCATTTTAGGAATCAGGATAAAACATGATAAAAGATAATTTGATTTTGCTCAGAAAACTAAATGGTTACTCCCAGGAAGAGATTGCAGAAAAAATAGGGATTTCCAGACAAGCTTATGGAAAGTGGGAAAAAGGGAAAACGATTCCCGATGTTGAAAAATGCGACTTACTTGCTTCCATTTATGGAATTACGATTGACAGCTTGATTCATACAAATAAATTGGAAAATCATACAATGATACCGCCTGCCCCCAAAGGAAAACATATATTTGGAACAGCTACAATTTCTAATCGCGGACAAATTGTTATACCGAAACAGGCAAGGGATTTATTTGGGATAAAAGATAAAGACAGATTGATTATATTGGGGGATGAAGAAGAGGGACTTGCCCTTATGAAGGAAAAAGTGTTTATGGATAGGATAAATAAGGTAATCGAATCTGCATCCAAAAAACTGCCCGATTGATTACTTAATTGGCACATTCCCCTTTGCTGTAAGTGCAAAAACAGCAGAAACCAGCGATGCCGCTATCATACTATAACAGGATAAGCATTTGCCAATGTTACATTTCCAGAGGCAAACATACCACCATAGCCATAAACAAAAGCTATAATCGTTCCGACCATATGTCTACTTGATATACAAGTGGCAAATGCTTTTCTCTTTTCACCGATTCTGCGCGCTTCCGCATCTCGGACATGCACCGCCGCCTTTGTAGGCAAAGCCGCAGCGGTAGCAGCGGATGATATCATGGGTTTCTTTTGCCATGTATTCGATGCTTCTGGATTCGGGACGCTCCTGCAGGTACTTGACGAACTCTTCTAAGATGTCCGTAAATGCTGCCTGGTCGCTCTTTTTTAATTTCTGCGGCAGTTTTTCTTTTCCAAATCCGCTGCGTTGTAGATAGATTCCTTTTTCAAAGATATTTTTGCCCATGCGGACCTGTTCGATATCCGTGATATCGATTTTGCCCGTATGAAGGAGTGTATGGTAAAAGATGTGGTCCGGCGTCAATACAAACCCCTCTTTTCCATTGCCAGAACGGGAGTTGTCGTAGACTGTCAATGGGTACTCGTAAGGTTCCCTTGCAGACGCGTAGCCGTTGATGGCGTACAACATGGCGGAGCGTCGTTTTTCTTTGTCGGCATCTTCCTCGGTATCTTCCTCTGCAGCCACATCAGACAGGCGGGTATCGTATTCAGGAGTTTGTGCTCTTTTCAACTCTTCTCTTGCATCATAGAAATGGAAATGGGATAAATCTTCCATTTTTTCTTCCATGTCTTCCTTTAATTTCCGCATCAGTTGGACGCTTTCGTCTGTCTTGAGTCTGGTCAGGCGTCGCTTTATCATTTCTAACGTATTCGTTTTCAGTTCGGGAAGAAACATTCCCTGGCTGATTTCCTCATAGACTCTTATGCCGTCTGCAAAAGAAAGGCTTACAATGCTGGGGCAGATTTCGTCTATTTTCGCTTCGTCTAACTGTCGGATTTTTTCATGGATTTTTTCCAGAAAAGGAGCTTTGTTTTCTTCTTTATAGTCCTGTTCCTGCAATTGATTGTACAGTTTCCATAAAGCATCCCTGTCCTTCTTGCCGCCACGTTTTACCATGGCGGAGATTTCTTCTTTTTCCGCCATATCCTTGCGCTGCTCTAACTGGGCGCGGTATGGGGAAATATCAACGCCCTCGTATTGGTCTATCTTGCTAAGATACGCGGCAAGCTGTTTCCGGTCCAAGTGCAGGGGCAGATGGGAAATTAAGTGCGCCACTTCCTGTTCGGCGCGGGCTTTCTTTATCTGCTGTAGTTTATCAAGGGCGTCCTGTTTCAGCGTCTGGGGGATATCCTGTTTTTCAATATCCGTCATCATTTGCTGGATTTCCGTATAGGATTTCTTTTTGCCCAGCTCTATTTTCTGCGCCAAGGCATTTTTTTCCGCATGATAAAGGCGTTCGTCGATTTTGTCCAGATATTCCTGCTTCTGTTCCTCTGAAAGAACCGCTTCTTTTTCAATCTGTTTCTTTAAGTCGGAAAGCTGTCTGAGGGAAAGATTTTGCAACGTCCCCATGCGGGCGTTATACTTGGCGGAAAGTTTGCTGCGAAGAGTAGCCCTGACGGCTTCCACATATTGCTGTTTATCACGGGCATCGTCGGATTGCGTCTGGGCGGTCTGGCTGTCGCGTTCCAGATTTGTTAAAATGGATTTCAATTCGTCCGTCGTCTTACCGGCAAGACGTGCCATTTCCTGGCGGGTGGCTGGCGACGGGGTTGGTGTTTCGGGCGCTGGCGATGCGGCAGCGTCCTGTAGTTGGGCAGAGTTTCCCTGTGATGATGCGGCAGGTTTCTGTGCCGATGCAGTAGTTTCCTGTGAAGAAGCTATACTTCTCTGCGGCGATGCAGTAATTTCCTGCGAAGAAGCTGTACTTCTTTGCGTCGATGCAGCAGCTTCCGGTGAAGAAGCTATGTTCCTCTGCGTCGATGTAGCAGCTCCTTGTAAAGAAGCCATACTTCTTTGTGCTGATACAGCAGTTCCTTGTACGGCAGCCTTGTCGTTGCCGGACATTGTTCCAGCAGTTCCCGGCGATTGCGTATCCTGAAAATGCGTCTTGGACGCTGGAGTCTGCCGCGCGTCGGAAGCTGTATTTTTTCTAGAGACATCGTGCTGTGAGACGGAATAGGCAGCGGAGTCTTCCGTGTCCGTTTCCTGCCGGGAAGCGGTGCGTACGCTTTCGCGCTGGACGTCGGCTTCCGCAGCTTCTTCCTGTTGCCGTTTGCTGCGTTCAGATTCAAATTCATTAAAATGATAATTCTTGGTTTTGGAAGTTTTTCTGCCTAAAACTGCCAGATAATCTTCATAAGCAGTTCTGTCTTTATCGAAGCGGAGCGTATACAGATCCCCTTCCTGAAATAATTTCTGGGGCTGTGGGGTGTAGAAGGTGTTGCAATTGTGGCAGGCGTAAGTTCTTGCCATATAGACCCTGCCTTCGTCCGTTTCGATTAAAAGTTCCTTATCGGTGGGATAGACGCCCATATATAGCGGTTCGCCGCAGTCCGGGCATAAGTAGCCGGTCAGATAGAAATCGTTGCCAATGCGGGAGCGTGCGGCGCCCTGGCTGTCGCCGGAAGCCTTCTGGATATCATAAGTTTCTTTTTTCCAGCGCATACTGTGCCAGAGTCCGATTTCGTAATCGTCGTCATCCGGTATCGTGGTATCTGTATCTGCGGCAGTAAGGTCCGCCGCGTCCGTTTCTTCCGTATCCGAAGTGGAAAGACTCTGTCCCTCTTTCAGCCTTCCTTCGCCTTTTAAGAGCCGTAATACGGAAAGCATCATGTCTTCATAAGTGATTTGCATGCCTTCTTTATAAAAGCGGAAGGTTTCTGCGGAAAAGTCAGGTTCTGTTTTTACCGGGCGCAGCACATTCCCAAACAAGGTATTCAGGGCAGGATAATCCTGCGTCACCCTAAGACCGCTGACAACGCCCCATTTTCCGAAAGCATAGAGCGTCATGTTCAGGACGTTGTTTAATAGGGCGTCGGTGGGCATGGGATCCAATGCGCTGCCTTGTATTGGTACTTCAAGAATGCTGGTAGATACTTTTTTATTGTCAAAATCAAAAATCAGGGAGCGAACCTCTCCCGCCAGAATCAGATGGTTATTGACAATCATGAAAAGCTCCGTCCATGTAACCGGCAGCTTCATTGTCTGAATCAGTCTTTCAAAGGTTTTCTTCAATTCGGGATTTGCTTTCAATAATAACATGACAACCACCTCGCCGCAGCATTTTGATGCGCAGACGCAATGCCAGCGCTTTTCTTTTATTGTATACTAAATTCGGATAAAAAGGAATATTAAATCCCCTTCCGGCACGGAAATCAATTTTCAGGCAGCATGTAGATATTGAGGCGGCAGGGCAGATAGAAATCCCTCGAAGGCGCGCTCTCGCTCCGTGAAAAACGCAGCGGTACTAAGTTCAAAAGCCGCGTTGCGCCTTTTTCACTAAGTGCCGGCGTTTTTCAAGGACCTTC
The DNA here is from genome assembly GCA_023663465.1 of Muribaculaceae bacterium. Lineage (GTDB taxonomy): Bacteria > Bacillota > Clostridia > Lachnospirales > Lachnospiraceae > UBA3282. The sequence continues at coordinate 5,446 of JAMPHJ010000151.1, forward strand.
GCGGGATTTCTATCTGCTCTGCCTATTCAACAGTAACGAGCTGACTGAAAATTGATTTCCGTCCCACGGTAAACGCATGAAAAATAAATAAAAGTAAAAAATCGACG
>JAMPHJ010000152.1 GCA_023663465.1 Muribaculaceae bacterium
ATCCGCGCCTTCCCGCAAAATTTCCTTAAAATCATCCACCGTGCGGATGCCGCCTCCCACGGTAAAAGGAATAAATACCTTTTGGGCAACTTTTCTGACCATTTCCACTGCGGTTTCCCTCGCTTCCGAGGACGCCGTAATGTCCAGAAAAACCAATTCATCCGCACCGGATTTATCATAGGCGGCGCCAACCTCCGCCGGGTCTCCCGCATCTTTAAAATTCACAAAATTAACGCCTTTGACAACTCTGCCGTTTTTTACATCCAGACAGGGAATAATTCTTTTCGTATGCACTCTGCTTCCTCCCGTCCCTCTAATGATATCCATTAGAAACATTCAGAAAATTCTTTAAAATTTTCATGCCTGTTTCAGAGCTTTTTTCTGGATGAAACTGACAGGCAAACACATTATCCTTTTCCACGGAAGCATGAATCAAAGCGCCATACTCTGTGGTTGCCGTTACAATTTCCGCCTCTTTTGCCTGTAAATAATAAGAATGTACGAAATATACATAGGCATCCTCAGCCACACCTTGAAACAATCTGCCCGGATTCGGATAATGCAAGGCATTCCAGCCGATATGCGGCACCTTCAAATCCTCCCGTTCAGGAATCTTCACAATCTTACCGGGTAAAATATGCAATCCTTCTACGCCAGCGCTTTCTTCACTACTTTCAAATAACAGTTGTAATCCAAGACAGATTCCCAAAAACGGAGTCTTTCTATCTACCACTTCCCGGATAATTTCTGTCAGTTCATATCGATGCAGTTTTTCCATCGCGTCTCCAAAAGCGCCTACTCCGGGCAAAATCACATGGTCTGCCGCTAAGATAACATCAGAATCTCTGGTAACTACCGCATTTTCCCCCAATGCAGCCACTGCCTTTTCCACACTCTTGATATTTCCCGCATCATAGTCAATGATTGCCACCATCGTTTCTCATCCTCTTATTCGTTAATTTGGTCGCCATTCTCTCCTCCGGGCTGCATTTCCTCTGGTAGTCCATCAATAATTTCCTGCTCTTCCGGCAAAATATCATTCATGATATCCTGCTGTTCCTCCATCCCGGAACCGTCGTCAAAAGTAATCCCATATACAATCGTAGTCAACCGCTGTGTATAACCTGCATCTTCCAAAGCAATAATATCCATAACATCTGTTTCGGAAAGTCCGTACTGTGTCGAAAGTATATCCAGTATTTCAAAATAAATTTCCATAAATTCATTCGTCACATACCATTGTTCCGCCTCTGGCAGTAACTTATGATATAAGGACGCTCCCTGCATCAATGCATCCAATGCCTGCAGCTCGCCGCCATCAATCTTCTGGTAATTCTGATAAGACGCAAGTTTTCTATCCAGCATTAAGATAACCATACTCTTATGTAGAAGTGCATCGTCCTCTTCATCTAATCCTTTACCATAAAGCAAATCATAAGTTTCCTCATAATTACCCATATCATAAGCAACGCGCGCGTCACGTTTCTGTAAGTATCCTGGCAAAACTGAGGAAAGAAGAATTATAACAACTGTTATCGTCGCGCAGAAAATAACAACGGGTACAACTTTTTTCTTAGATAGCTTTTTATCCGGAACTTCGTTTTCGACTTCCGTATTCTCTTCTTTCTTTTTCTTTTCTTTCTTTGGCTTTTTCTTCTTTTTCCCTTTTCCTTCTTCAGCTCCGTCTTCGCCTTCTTCTCCGTCAGGTGAAGCTTTTTTATCCTTTTTCCCCTTCTTTTCTTTCTTTTCCTTTTTGTCTTTCTTTCCCTTTTTCCCTTTTTTATCAGGTTTCTCTTCTTCACCCAATCCTGCTAGAAGCTCTTTATTTTCATCGGATAACGCATCTGTCAGGGAAGAGGAGTCCGCTGCTGCTTCTTCATCATCTTCTTCAGATTCTGTCAAATATGCAAGAAATCTTGCAAAAACACCCGGTTTTTTCTCTTTTTCGCCTTCTTTTCCCTCTGCACCCTCAGCATCTATGCCGCCTTCTCCTGCATTATTATCCTGCGAATCTGCATCGGCATCCTTACCTTTCGCTTTTCTTCCTCTTCTTTTTCTTTCTTTCTTCTTTTTCTTATTCTCAGGCGGCGCTTCCTCTTCTTCCGTATCAGCAATCAGCTCACTCAAAGCGGCTCCATTATCCTCATCGTCTCCTTTAAACAGGTCAAACTCGGCGTCGTCTACGCCTCCCATACCACTTTCTTCGGCATCAGATACGCTTTCTAACAACGCGAGCATCTCATCATCAATATCGCCATCTTGATCCGTCTGCCCCAATAAATCATGAAATTCTGCAAGGTCATCGTCTATTCCGTCTGCTCCATCCGAAAAACTATCTGACATTTCCTCCAAATCCGATTCCTCCAATGCCATATCATCTAACCCGAAATCTTCTATTGCAGTCATATCATCTGAATCCGAATCTTCCACCGCCATATCACCTAAGCCTAAGTCTTCTATTGCAGTCATATCTTCCAGATTAGAATCTTCCGTTCCTAAAATTCCATCCAGACCCAAATCCTCCATTTCCGGCATCCCCTCCATGTCAGCTCCTCCTGTTTCTGACATACTGCCAAGCCCAAGGTCTTCTATGGCAGACAAATCGCCTAATCCGAGGTCTTCCATTTCAGGCATATTATCAAGCCCTACACCCTCTGTTTCCGGCATACTGTCAAGTCCAATATCCTCCAACTCCGACATAGCATCAAGTCCTAAGTCTTCCATTTCTGACATGCTATCAGGCCCGATATCTTCCATCCCCGGTATATTATCCAGTCCAAGGTCTTCTGTCCCCGGCACATCATCAAGCCCAAGTCCTTCCATTCCTGGCATATTATCAAGCTCCGGTTCTTCTGTTCCCAGCATATCGTCACTGTCAAGTCCGAGGTCTTCCATCCCCGGTATACTATCAAGCTCCGGTTCTTCTGTTCCCAGCATATCGTCACTATCCAGTCCAAGGTCTTCTGTTCCCGGCACATCATCAAGCCCAAGTCCTTCCATTCCTGGCATATTATCAAGTCCTGATTCTTCTGTTCCCGGCATACTGTCTCTGCCGAGTCCGAGGTCTCCCATTCCTGACATATCGCCAAGTCCTAGGTCTTCCACTTCTGACATACTATCAAGTCCCGGCTCTTCTGTTCCCAACACATCGTCAAGCCCAAGCCCTTCCATTCCTGGCATATTATCAAATTCCGGCTCTTCTGTTCCCGGCATATCATCCAGCCCAAGCCCTTCTATTCCCGGCAAGCTATCTAAATCCGGCATTTCCGCCATATCGCCCAGACTCAAATCCTCTATTGTACCCATATCATTCAAAGCAGCGTCTTCCATATTTGTCATATCTTCCGAAGCATAACTTTCCGTCTCAGAAAGATTTGCCAGACCGCTCTCATCAAATCCCAAACCAGAATCGCCGCTATCAATAACATCTGTTATTATAGTGTCGGAAAGATTCATGGCATCTATGCCATCCAGACTATTCTCCAGCATAACGGAATCTGCATCATCCATTCCTTCTGGAATTGAATCATTTTCCATTGGCGGCTCTATCAATTCCGCTTCTTCCGGCTCTTCCCCTGTCAGCAATTCAATCGCACTCTTCTGTCTGCCCAAATCATCCGGTTTCTTGTCAGAAGACTTCGCATTTTTTCCATTTAACATGGATTGTAATAAACTTTCTAAATACTCTTCGCTCGAACTCATAATCTCTCTCCAAACTATCCTTTTGCTCCCATATAATTCTCATAGGAACCATTTCTGTTATTTTATCATATAATGTCACATTTAACAAATCCCTATTTGCTAAAAAACTTCACCGGATTCTCTTTTATGCCCAAAGCCCTGTCTGCAATCTTAGCTTCCAACTGATATAAGGACGGATGAATCCGGTACAAAAAGGATTTCTGGTTATATTGCACAATTCTCTCAAAAGGCCAGCGGATAATCGATGGAAGCTGCATACCCACTCCCAATTCAATAACACACAGTTTTTTATTAACAGTTCCCTGCAACCACTTTGTATAACGCTCCCATTGAGGCAGATATCCTTCTTCCGCATACTTTGTCGTCCCAATTTGATTAAATCTCTTTTTCTGCCCACAATACTCGCATATCGGTTCTTCCAGCATTTCCAGCTCCTCTTCTTTCCGAAAATAGGACCAAACTTTTTGATACATCCGCCAGTCAACCTCCATCAATTGCCCCTTACAATTATTATCGCACTGCATTTGCCGAAAACCGCCGCATGGAGTCACAATCCGCTCTTCCTTCAATCCGCACTGATATACATAATCATCCGTTGTTGTCGATATGATGAAATAATTACAGCCATCTACCAGCTCTTTCAAATTTCTATATGCGCCTAAAAGATATTCATCTGGACGTTGTTCCAGCATCATTTTCTGCAAAAAAGGTATCACCCAGCGGTATTCCGCCGCCTCTTTTTCATCTATATCCTTTTCAATTTCCTGAAATCTTGTATCCTGCTGTAAAATATCCCAATTATATTGAAAAGCCTCGCCTATTCCAATCAACACCATCTCTGAATCATGACATTTCTCTTGTATCTCTGAAAATGTATGCTCCATATTAATAACCATGCCTTTCTCAATCTAATTCCATTCCAAAGCTATTCGTCTGTAGTTTACTGTAATAATACACGCCGCAAATCTCAAACTTCCTATTATACAAGAAAATTGCTTACGCAATTTCCTAATCGAGAATAAAAGCTGGGGAAATCCCAGCTCTTATTTTTATTCTTATGGTAAATCTATATACTTTATGCTTTACCATATCTTTATTTACTACTGCCTTATCATTTTATAAAACAAGACTGTCTACTACCCTGACCAGATTACCAATTTCAGGCTTGGATAACTGCGCATCAGCCCCCAAAGCAACACCTTTTCTCTTCATCTCTTCATTTACAAGAGAAGAAAAGATAATAACTGGAATATCTTTCGTTATATCATCATCTTTGATTAATTTCGTCAGTCTATGACCATCCATAATCGGCATCTCAATATCCGTAATAACACACTGCACATGTTCACTGAGTGTACCTTCGCGTTTGCACTCCTCAATAACATCATACGCTTGCTGGCCATTTTCTGTATGAATCAAATTTACATAGCCCGCCTTATGTAAGGAGTCTACAATAAGTTTATTTAACAATGGAGAATCTTCCGCTATCAAAATAGGAACATCATATCTTCCTCTCTCGCCCAGCTCATCAATATCCGTCATCTTTAAACCGGTCTCAGGATTAATATCCGTCATAATCTTCTCAAAATCCAAAATGATAATTAATCTCTCATCCAACTTAATAATTCCCGTAGATATTCCTTCTTCCGTCGATGAAACCGTAGAATCCGGTTTAATGATATCGCCCCAGGAAACACGATGAATCCCCACTACGGAATCAACATGGAAAGCAACATCCAGCTTATTGAAATTCGTAATGATAAATAATCCGCCAGCCTGTGACACGCCACGCTGTAAACAATTCTTCAAATCAATCGCCGTAATCATCGTATCACGCGGCATAAAAAT
>JAMPHJ010000153.1 GCA_023663465.1 Muribaculaceae bacterium
TACCGGCGTTTTCACAGTACCTGCTTTTGGAGTTGTATATTCTGTACAACTACACGTTTCTATACTTTAGTTTCGCAATCGCCTAGATAAATACAAAACCCGAAAGGAGCAACTTATATGAACTACATCATCCAAACAGACCACCTGACCAAACAGTACAAAACCTTTACTGCCGTCAACAAAGTTTCCATGCACATTAAAAAAGGCAGCATTTACGGCTTTCTCGGCCCAAACGGGGCGGGTAAGTTTACCACGATGAAAATGCTCTTAGGGCTGACGACGCCTACTATGGGGAGCTTTGTGATTGACGGGGAGTCTTTTCCTGGGGACAGGCTTAGCATTTTGAAAAAGATAGGCTCTTTTATCGAATCCCCATCCTTTTACGCCAATCTGACGGGACGGGAAAATCTCGATCTTATCCGCAGGATTCTGGGGCTGCCGGAAAGCGCGGTGGGAGATGCGCTACACTTAGTCGGACTGACAGAGTTTGGAAACAGGCTTGCCAGAAAGTATTCGCTGGGCATGAAACAGCGTCTTGGGCTTGCGGGAGCTTTGCTGGGGCGTCCGCCCATCCTGATTCTGGATGAGCCTACGAACGGTCTGGACCCTTCCGGCATCCATGAAATCCGCAATCTGATAAAGTCCTTGCCGGGTCTTTATGACTGTACCGTCCTGATTTCTTCCCATATGCTGTCGGAAATAGAGCTGATAGCGGATGATATCGGCATTCTGAATCATGGACAGATGCTATTTGAAGGAAGTCTGGAGGAACTTAGGCAAAATGCGATACAGGCAGGCTTTCTGCCGGATAATCCCCCGGATGGGCAAAACGCCGGGCTGGAAGAGATGTTTCTTTCCATGATTGAGAAAGATAACCGAACGCGGGGCACATTGCCCATCAGAAGGCAGGAGGCGGGCGTATGAATCCTTTTATGATGGAACTGAGAAAAGAAAAAAGAACGGGTGTTATCCCACTGCTGCCGGCGGTAGGAAGTCTGGGAGCCGCCTATGCCTTTGTCAATTTTATCGTGCGTGGGGATACGCTGTTAAATCTTCCGTTAGCGCCAATGGACGTATTACTGACCCAGCTTTACGGGATGCTTATGGTTTTAAATATGTTTGGCATCATCGTCGCTGCCTGTATGATCTATCACATAGAATTTCAAGGGGCTGCAATCAAAAAAATGTATCTGCTGCCCGTCAACGTTCCACAAATATATCTGTGCAAATTTCTGCTATTAATGGGATTGTTCGGGGTGGCAGTGGGGCTGCAAAATCTGGCTTTGTTTGTAATCGGTATCAGAGGCTTACCGGAAGGCGCTTTTGCAATGGAGGTTTTCTTGAAATTTATAGGATATTCCTTTGTGACTTCCCTGCCTGTGTTGTCTTTTATGGTGCTGATTTCCTCTCGTTTTGAGAATATATGGATACCTCTTGGGTGTGGAGTCGCCGGGTTCCTAAGCGGGATGGCATTGGCAAACGTGGAGGGGAATGCGCTGATAATCCATCCATTTGTTGTAATGCTAAAACCTGCCGTCGCCATGAGTGCGCAGCCGGATTTTAAAATAACGGTCGTTTCTTTAATAGAGACCTTTCTGTTTCTGGCTGCCGGGCTCTTGATGGCAAAACATTTACGTTATGAATAGGAGGCGTTATTATGAGTTTCTGGGATTTAGTAAGAGTTGAATTGATAAAGGTAAAACGGGCGAAAATACTTCCTTTGCTTTTGATTGCTCCTTTATTGGTAATTGTATCGGGAGTCGCTAATTTAAGCCGTTATTTTACGCCGGAATATACGAATGCCTGGGCTGCAATGTTTATCCAGAGCGCGTTAGTTTATGCGTATTATCTGCTGCCGCTTTCCATGATTGTCGTATGTGTCATGATGATGGGGCGGGAAACGCAGAACAACGGCGTCTTGAAAATGCTGGCGCTGCCAATCAGCCGTTATACCTTATCTTTGGCAAAATTTTTTGTCCTGATGTTTTACCTGTTTCTGGAAATGATCGTTTTTTTCATCGTGTTTGTGGCTGCAGGAATCGTTGCCACACGCATGACGGGAATCGAGGAAACGCTGCCGCTTTTGTATCTTACAAAATGGTGCGCGGGATTATTTCTTACGATGCTGCCCTGTCTGGCCCTCATGTGGGCAATTACGGTATTGTTTGAGAAAACGTTGTTTTCCGTGGGACTGAACCTGCTTTTCGTGATTCCCGGCGTCCTGATTGCCAATACGCCGCTTCGGATTGTATATCCTTATTGCTACAGCGGGTATCTGGTATCCTGTTCGCTGCATGATTTTACGGCGGGCGGCTCTGGTACAGCATTTGCCCTGTTTCCTTTTTTGCCCTGCGCAGCTGTAATCTTTCTACTGGCGCTTTTGCTGGCACTTAGTAAATTTGGCAAGTGAAAAATTTCCGAAAATATGGAAAAGGCTATTTACAGAAAAGTGTTAAGCCTCCTGTCAGCCACAAAGATGACGCGCCCGCTGCCTCTGCCCCAACGCATAGAAATCATTTCAGGTCTTACAGTGTGCCGCCCATGTCATCAGACGAAGCGATATATACATTTCTGACGATATCGGGACTGTCTTTCACAAACATGGTGTATACGTCCTTATCATACTTCAATTTTATATGCCGGTTATTATTCCTTGTATTGATGGCATAATCTATTTTATTGTGAAAGACCAATGATCCGAATATGAGGTCACATTTAACATTTTGGTTGGGAGCAAGTATGACAATGAAGTTATGTATGGTCAACGTCCCCTCTGTCCCTTTCAGGGAAATGCTTGGGATACTGTAAACATCATGGTATTCGCCTTTGCCGCCGAACCCCGAAAGCCATGTCCTTTTATTTAATTTTTTCACGTCAAAACATTTTTTCAACAGCTTTTCCGTGCCGCACCAGACCGGGATCGCGGCGCCGCTGTCCAACAGACATCGGATCTGTTCGCCGCCGTCAATCCCAAGATGGAAGACCGGCTTTTCCCTGTGTCTATCTAATTCCAACTGCAAAGTTTTCTCCATATGTCACCCCGCTTATGACTGGCTCTGTGGTGTATCTGTACCTGTAGCCCTTCCCCATGTTGTCTATGCGGAAGTCTTCATATTCATCATCCGAATCAAATACCTTGTAGACAGCAGCTTCGGTGATGGTCGTCTCGCTGCTGTCATAGTATCGGCAGTCGGATAAGGCCAACCATCTGTTAGGATATTTCTGAACCATCTGGTCCCATGTCAATCTCTCCAGCATATAAGAACCTCCCGTAAATAATCTGCACTGCTTATGATTTTATTATACGCTGAAAGGGGCTGATTGAAAAGTTAAAAGTTTTTGGTAAGACCTCTGCGTGGAATGCAGGAGAGGCTGGCAGCCGCGCTTTTGCTGGCGCTTAGTAAATTTGGCAAGTGAAAAATTTCCGAAAATATGGAAAAGGCTATTTACAGAAGCAAGTAAGACGTGTTATCATAAGTAGTAATTAAAACTACATGGAATGGTTGCGGAGGCTTTACTTTATGAGTTACAAGATCGTAGTAGATAGCTGTTGTGAACTGCCGGAGCAGTATAAAAATGATAAAAGATTTCAGATTGTCCCGCTGGGACTGGAAGTGGGCGAATATCAGATTCTGGACGACGAGCATTTTAACCAGGCGGAATTTCTTGCGCAGGTTGCGGTTTATCCGCAGTGCCCGAAATCATCCTGTCCCTCTCCTGAGAAATATTTGGAAGCATATCAGACAGATGCAGAAAATGTTTTTGTGATTACCTTATCGTCCCATTTGAGCGGAAGTTATAACAGTGCGGAGCTGGGGAAGAAGCTCTATCATGAGCAGTATGGGGATAAAAACATCTATGTCATGGATTCGGAAACCGCCAGCAGCGGACAGACGCAGTATGCTTTGCAGGCGATGGAGTTACAGGAACAGGGGATGTCCTTTGAAGATACGGTACAGGAATTGGAGCATTTCCGGGAAGAAATGAAGACCTATTTCATTCTGGACAATCTGGAAACGCTGCGTAAGAATGGCAGATTAACCGGCGTCAAAGCGATGGTAGTATCGACGCTGAACATTAAGCCGATTATGTGCGGCAATCACGGGGTAATCGAGCAGAAGAGCCAGGCGGTCGGCATGAAGAAAGCGATAAGCAAGCTGGCGGGCATTATGGTGCGGGAAGCTCCTGGCATACAGGAAAGGACACTGATGATTTCCCACTGCAACTGCCCCGAAAGAGCGGAATTTATGAAACAGGAGCTGCTTGCCAGGACAAAGGTAAAAGACGTTATCATTATGGATACCGCGGGCGTCAGCAGCATGTACGCCAATGATGGCGGAATTGTTGTAACAATCTAGAAAATAAAAGGGTCAGGCGTAAACAACCTGACCTTTTTTCTCTTTCTTCATAAAAAATCTGTTCCAATCTATCACTCCTATCGCATTATTTTATTATAAATTCCATTATTCTATAAGGAACTCAATGTAGCAAAGAAGGAAAAGCCGGATTATATTTTTAAGGAACTTACTAAGTGAAAATTGGAACAGTAAAAAACGGAGGTTGAAAGGACTATGGCAGACAAAACAATGATTCTTGGATACATGAGAGTTTCTTCTCGTGATCAAAATGAGGACAGACAAAGAATTGCACTGAAGGAAATGGGAGTGCCAGAGGCAAATATCTATGTTGATAAGCAGTCCGGCAAAGACTTTGAGAGAAAACAGTATAAGCGGATGTTAAGAAGGCTGAAACCCGGAATGGCGCTGTATATCAAATCCATTGACAGGCTTGGCAGGAATTATCAGGAACTCATGGAACAGTGGCGGATTATTACGAAGGAAAAAGGCGCGGACATTGTTGTGATTGACATGCCGATTCTCGATACAAGGAAAGAAAAGAATCTGCTTGGCACATTTATTTCAGATTTGGTATTAACATTATTAAGCTATGTCAGCGAAAATGAAAGAATGTGTATCAAACAGCGACAGGTTGAAGGGATTGCGGCGGCAAAGGCAAAAGGCGTGAAGTTCGGAAGACCTGAAAAGCCTCTTCCAGATAATTTCAGCGAGTATTGTAAGATGTGCAGGGAAGGAAATATATCTGTGTTAAAAGCTTCAAAGGAATGCAGGATGCCGGAAAGCACGTTCAGACAGAAGATGAAGAAAGCGCTGGAAACAAGCGAACAGTAAGCGAAAAGAACGGTTTTACAGGCATACGCCACTTTACCGACGACGGGAAGGACTTCAAACCATGCTTGCCGAAGTGGAAAAAGGCACAATCGGAACTATCATTGTGAAGGACATGAGTCGGTTGGGACGGAACTATGTGCAAATGGGAATGTTGCAGGAACAGCTACGCAGGGCAGATATAAGACTGATTGCAGTCAATAAAATT
>JAMPHJ010000154.1 GCA_023663465.1 Muribaculaceae bacterium
TAAAACTCCACTGTCAGATTATGTTCTTTTATGCGCGTATGGTAATCGTCGCCGTCATCGTCCGTCTGGTCAAGAATAATGACGTATGGAAGCTTCTGTGGCTTTTCAAAGACTACTTCCGCTGTCGGAAGCCCTGTTTCCATTTCTAGATACGCCCGTATGTCCATTTACCCGCCCCACAATCCTTTCAGCCGTTCTTCGAGTACCTGCTCGGCAATCTGCCGCCCATGCTTGATATGTTTGATTGGCGGCGACTTTGCAACCACCCTTCCCGTTCCATCCCTTATCACATGACCATTTTCAAGCAAATGTGTCAGTCTGTGCTCGCCGCCGCTTACATGCCATTCTTTCCGGTAACGATGTCTTTCTACCCAGCCGCCGCCGACTTCAAAGTGGCTCCGATACTCACCCGTCCGCAATCCATGACCTTTCCGCAGGTATCGCCCTATTTCTGCATTACACGCGTCAGCCGCTTCATCGATTGCCTTTGCCATTTTCTTTTCCTGATCGTCTTCCCAGTCAAGCAGCACTTCTGCCAGCGCAAGCCCCAGTTGTTCCGGGGGAATTGCTTTTGCTACATTTACTTTCATGCAAACTCTCTTTCCCTGTGTTTTTCCAGTCTGATTAATGATAATTTCGTAATGGGCGGCAAAGCATCTTCCAAATGGTCTGCTTTATCGATGTCGTACTGTTCGCCTTCAATCACTACGACCTGATGCGGCTTTATATCACGCTGCCGCAGGACATGTATCACCCGGTCTACACGGGTATCCGCTGCCTGTGCGGCATAATGCCTTGCTATCCCGACATTCTCATTCCCGAAACGCAGACCAGATTTTACTTTTTCCAGCCTGTCTTCATCGTCCACTTCGTACACGTCCGCTATCCCGTCATTGAATTTTTCAAACCTTGCCCTCATCTTCCGCCCCACTTTCCGGCATATTCGCCACTGCCGCTTCCAGTGCAAAGGAAGTCAGCTGGCAGGAAAAGTCATGCTCGAATTGTTCGATGGCGTTCGACCTTCCATAGCGGCAAAAGGAAAAAAGCAATGTCCGCGCCGTCTGCTCTGCCGCAAAGTCTATCGCGCCGCCTTTTAATTGTTCCAGCCGCGCCTTTCCCTGCTGCATGATATCCTTTATTTTCTTTTGTGTCCCATCGTCATCAAAAGTAATGTCCAGCGCGTTCAGGATATCTTCCAGAAGGATTTCATCTGCTGTCGTTCCTGTTTTTTCTTCCGCTTCTGCCATATCGCACCGCCTTTTTTATGACAGGCGGCATGGCTGCCGCCCGTGTCTTTTTAGTTGATTCCTGCTGCCTGTGCCGCAAGGAATGATGCAATCTTCTCTGCCTTAGTGCTTCCGGTCAGCGTATACTTTTTGTATGCCGCCAGTCCTTCAATCTGTCCTGTGGTCATGCTGTTTAACTCGCTTTCCGTCCATTCCGTTTTCTCAATGACTTCCGGCGCCGAATATGCTGCCACGCCTTCCGCTGCTGCCAGTCCTGCCGTATATACCGTATATGCAGCGGGCTTCAGTTCGCTAATGTCAAGCACTAGGAAACTGTTGTTGTCCTTCGGTTTTCCGTTTCCGTAAAGATGCCCGGTGTATACCCTTTCACGCTGCAAAAATTTGTAACTGTCGTCATACTCAATCACGCCATCCTTACCCATCCCGATGCCCATGAAATACTGCTTCGCGATTCCCAGCACTGCTTTACCATCCGGGACTTCCTCGGACTGTATAACCTCCGTCGGATATGGCAGGACATTATTGGCATAAGTCCCGTCGGGACGCTGGATTGTCGTCGCTGGCATGACGCGCTGCCAGTAATCGACGGGATTTACGATCATAATCACTTCACCGACTGCACGCGCGCGGTTGTTACGGCTTACAGCCATTTTCCCGATAAGCCCGCCGTATGCTTCCGGTGTAAACTCCGTTACCTTGATTGCTTCTTTATCTGGGTACGCTTCCCCATCTGCGTGCGCTGCGTTAATGTTTTTCATCATGCCGATTGGCATTTTAACGCCTGTGCCGCAGACAACCCCTTCTTCCAGCCCGACGTATAAAGCGTCCTGCAGTACCTGCCTTATATAACTGTCAAGCCATGCGGGCCCCAAATCCAGCATCGACTTTGCTACAGGCATAAACGCTGTCAGACTAAACATTACCATATCCAGCTTCTCGAAATCGCCAGAAAGTTCCTTTTCAATTTTCGCCGTAATATCGCCCCATACAGCTTTCTGTTTCCCGTTCTTGTTCAGAATCCATTCCGTCACATAGGTTGTGTTGTCAAAATCAATCGCCGCAAGCAGCCTGTGTTCTGCTTTAAGGCTGTCAAACACATCTTCTATAATCGTCTTCGGCATGGTCACGTCAAGATTGGCTAACGCCTGTTTCGGGCTGTCCGATTTCATGGCGTTAATAACTGCTTCGTAATATTTGGTTTCCCCGGACGTCAACTGCCGCAGCCCGCGTGCCGCCAGTGCCGCCGCGTCCATCTGTTCGACTGCTGCCGCATCTTTTGCCCGTTCCAGTACCTCCTGCTGGATACCCTCTGCCATGGCTGCAAATGCCTGTGCCACTGCTGCCGTATCCCCACTTTCCAGCGCGTCATGGAATTTCTGCGCCAGTTCCTTACGCTCCATCTCTTTCACATCTTTGCTTATCATTCTTTTTTTAATCATTCCTTTACCTCTCTTTCAGATATTGCGCGGCTGCCTGTCCTATCAGCGCCGCAAGCTTATATTGTTTCGCTGCCTTCTGCTTTTTGCCGTCGTCTTCGTCTGTGTCATCGTCATTATCGTTATCGCTGTCAGCATCGTCGGTATCTTCCCCGTCGTCGCCTGTATCGTCTGTGGCTGTGTCTTCGTCGTCTTCTGTGCCGTCTTCTTCGTCTGTGTCTTCGTCCCCGTCTTCGTCGTCCGTGTCCTTTTCCTTCTGTTTTAGCTTGCAAAACTTCCGCATCTCTTCCCGGAAATTTTCTCGTGCTGTCATTTCACGCCGCATCTGTGCAAGCTGTTGTTGCAACTGTTCTGTCATATCCGGCGCGGCTTTCCCTGTTTTTTCCACTTCGTCTGCAAATCCCATTTCCACCGCTTTTTCCGGTGTTAAATAGGTCTCGTTGTCCATCATCTCAATCAGTTCCTCTTCACTGATATTCACGCGCTCCATATAGACCTGCCTGTTGCTTTCCATAAGTACGTCTAAATCGTCTGCTGCCTTCCGCAGTTCCTTGGCATTGCCCTCCATGTACATCCACATATTATGGATTAGAAGGCTTGTCCCAAGTCCCATGATGCGGCGGTCTGCTGCCTGCAGGATAATGGACGCTATCGAGTATGCGAAACCATCCACATACGCTATGATTTCTCTGCATTTCTTTTGTTTCAACTGATTATAGATTGCGATTCCTTCCTTGACCGACCCGCCGCAGGAATTAATATGCAGTTCGATGGTTGCGCTTTCCGGGATTTCTGCCAGTGCCTTCCTAAAAAATTCCGCGCTTGTCTCGCTTTCGGTATATTCCCATGTCCACCAATCGAATGTGCCGTATTCCGACACATCATCGTAAATGTATAGTTTATGGATATCCGACCCGGCTTCCTGCCGGAAACAATAATGCGCTTTCTGCTTTTTCACCCTGTCTCACCCCCTTCCGCATTGCCTAAATGCGCCATTTTTTCAGCTTCCTCGTAATTCTTTGTTATATAGTGTTTCTGCGACCATTCAGCCCCTATCGCTGTATCGCCCAGCTTAGTGCGGAGTTCGTCGATGCAGTATAACCCGCTCGATAGAAGTTTGTCGCTGTTTGTCGCCTGTTCAAAAATATCAATATGCTGGATACAGTTTGTGTTTATGTTCAGATAATTTCCTTTGCAGAATTGTGTCTCACCGTACCGTTTGCGCGTCGCTTCCTCACCGATTTTTTCCGTTATGGGGTCAATCGCAAATGTCAGGAAGTTCTTCGTGATTTTCTCGACTTCCAGAACGTCCCCCAGGATAAGCGCCTTCGGTATGCGCCACGCACGCCCCGCCATTTCAAACTCGTAATTAATACGCTCGTTTAAGTCTGCGGGCGTATTCGTTGCCCCCTGCTTTGTAATGTCCGTGTATGTATAGCCATTCTGCAATGGCAAAACCGCGTTTCCTGTCTCAAAAAACGGCTTGAAGCGTTCGTTCATGAGTTCGCTCAGTTTTTTCTCGAAGTCCTTCTGCTGTGACGTGTTTGCGTCTATAGTCAATATGCCTTTCTGTGAACCCTGCCGCAGCATATTTCTAACTGCCTTTGCCACTGTCTTTCCATAGCTTGTATAAGAGCCTTCTAATCGCTGCCTTGCATCTATGTTATTTAACTGCATATAAATAACTTCGCTGGACGTATACGACCTTTTAAGGGTCAAATCTGCAATCACGATATTGGAAAAGACATCTTCGTAAAAAGAATATTTCTGGCGGGTGAAGCTGTCTGCAACATATAGATGCCCGCCCATTTCAATGATTAGGGCTTCATTGTCATAACATAAGTTGGAAACAAAATGCTGTAAAAAGTCACTGCTGTTTTCGTTCGGGTTTGGTTCGTAATTCCACAAATAGTATTCCGCGCCTTTTATGGGTTTTCCCTCTGCAAAGGTTCTAATCTCACACTTCCCGATAGTGTTTGCTATCATATTAATGGCACACGCCGTCGCCAGCTCCTTGAAAAAAATCTCTGTAAATTCTTCCTCTATCTGGGTCTTTACATTAATCGTTGTCTGCCGACCGAAGGCTTTTAGGAAATAGTCGTTCATGTTCATTCTGTCCACCCCCTCTCATCAGAATGTGAACAACGGAAGCACATCATTTATGGTCTGTTGTTCCGGTATCAGTTCATGCTGGGTCATTGCCGCCACATAAGCAAAAAAACCGTCTGTTTTCCTTTTCTTTGCTTCGATTTTCTGATACTCATAGTTTCCATATTTCTTTGATTTCACTTTTTTTGTATTGTTTGTGTACCACCGCATGATTGGACAGTCGCCGAAAACAACATTCTGATTCCTAAAGGCGCTGTCTATAATCGGCTCAATCTTTATTTTGTCAGACGGGCGCACCAGCTTTATGTTTTTGTTTTTGTCAGAAAATCCGACCCGTGCCAGTGCCGTCCTCATCAGCGCGTATCGGTAATCATCCAACGCCAGCATCGAAATATTGTAGAATGCGGTCTGCTCTGACACCCAGTCCGCTATCAGTTCCGGCGGTATTTCCGGCTCGTCTACGATTTCCGCATCACCTGCTGCCACTGCCTCCATATATGGGAATTTCATGCCCGGAAGGTCTGCGCTGTTCGCGCATATCCATGTATGCTGTTTGAATACAAATTTTTCCTTCCGTTTCGTGAGTACGCCAGC
>JAMPHJ010000155.1 GCA_023663465.1 Muribaculaceae bacterium
GAAAAGTGGGCGCGAGTGCGGTGGCGCGGATACGAGGGCATACATCTGCAACACCAGTACGCACCGGTTCAAATCCGGTCTGCGCCTCTTAAAAATCCCGGAAGATGCTTCTATTTTCCGGGATTTTTGATTTTCTTGTATGGAAATGTAAGTGATTTCTATTTGTGCCAATAGTTTCTAATGGGATTGCTTTTAGGAAGGATGGTAAACAGTCTTAATTTATAGTAAAATAGAACTATTAATGAATATTTGATAATATTTGATATCAGGCAATGAGATGGAAAGGCACGATTACTCTATTGAGGCATATAAACATGTAAATTATGATGAGAAACATAGGCATAAGGGGTTAGGATGAGGAAACATAAGCGGAAGGGTAAGAAAATCATTTCCATAGCAGTTTTTCTGACAATACTGTCAGTTTTTCTTTATTTTGTCTTGGTGAATTTTCTTGTCAGTGCGGCGTTGGTGCCTTCTTTTATGCAGAAGCTCCAATCCTTTGAAAGGATTACTGAGGAAAGCTACGAGGCGCAGGTACAGACATCGGATATTAAAGTCAATAGGCAGCTTGCCTTGAATGAGACGCAAGCGTGGCTTGAGAGCGTGGCGTGTCAGAAAATTTCAGCGGAAACGAAAGACGGATATACGTTGGTTGCTGAAGAATTTATGCCGGATGTGGATAGTCATAAATGGGCGTTGGTATTGCATGGTTATACGGGATGGAAGGAAGAAATGTATCCATTTGCATATTGGTATTATGAACAGGGATATCATGTTATCGTCCCGGACTTGCGTTGTCAGGGGGAAAGTGAAGGGGATTTTATAGGGATGGGATGGACGGATCATTATGATTGTGAATTGTTTATCGATTATATTCTAGAACAGGATTCCGAGGCCCGGATTGTTCTTTACGGACAGTCTATGGGGGCTGCCACGGCGTTAATGATGGCGGGGGAAGAGGATGCTTCGGAAAATATCTGTGCTGTTGTTTCCGATTGCGCTTATACGGATGCATATTCCATGTTCGGAGATAAGATAGATGAGTGGTTTCATCTGCCTGCTTTTCCAATTGTAGATACTGCTTGTCTGGCGCTCCGGCTCAGGGGCGGATACCGTCTGCAGGACGCCTCGGCAATTCAGGCAGTTGCTAAGAGCAGGACGCCGACGCTTTTTATTCATGGAAAAGAGGATGCCATGATTTCTGTAGAAATGACGTTGGAATTATATGAGGCGGCGGACTGTCCGAAGGAAATACTTCTTATAGAAGGCGCCGGTCATGGGCAGACGCAGGATAAGGACCCGGATTTGTACTATCGCACGATAAAAGAATTTCTGGAACGGTTTGTTAATTAAGGCGGTAGGTGAAAGAAATGTCGTATGCATATTAATTGCAACAGTTAGTTGAGGCATCGGGCATATTAGATACATATACAGCATAAAAAAGCGCTGGGAACGCATCAGACATAATGTTTATGCGTTTTCCCAGCGTTATTGTTTTTAGGATTATTTATCTCGCGGTAGCAGAAGTAATTTTTTCACCATCTACCATGAATGGGTCGCCGTCTTCTACAATGCAGACCATTGTTTTACCGGTGTTCATTTCTATTTCATTTCCAAAATCGTCATAATATCTTGTTGCGCCGTAATCGGAAGTCTTGCTCCATGTGACATGGATGCCTTTACCATTTGTAAAATACCATCCGTCTCTGGTGGAGTCGATGCACTGGAATGCAAGGTAGCCTTTTTTATCACGGACTTCAAAATATGTATTCTGAATCAAGATATTTTTGAAGGAAAGCTGTTTGCCGTTCGCCTGGTCAACATGCGGACCATCCGACATGCCGGACAGGTGCTGATATCTGTCGTATAAGCCTGTCTGCTCGTTATAAACAAAGTAGCAGTTTGTTACAGGATAGGTGGGCGACATGTCCACTTTATTGGCAGTAATGGCGTCAGCGTACTGTTCCAATGTATTCGGGTCATCAACTGGCGCGAAACGATAATGCTGTTCATCTGCATAGCCGCTCCGGTATTCCATGCTGTAACCGAGGCTCTGAATGTCCGCCTTGATGCCTTCCGTATCGACATAAGCGTTATCCGTGGAGCTGCCTGTATCTTTGGCGCGCCAGAAGTTGCTGCTGGAAAGTCCGTCGATATCTTGCGTATCACGGCGGCTCATCAATTCGTCAATGTAAAAAGGACCGCCGAAATGGATATAGAATGCATCCCATTCAAAGGACCAATATACATAATAGTCACGGCAGCTTCTGACGTTTCCAAGACGGTCGAAATCGCTCCAATCCTGGAATAAGGCCATTAGTCTTGTAATGCTGCCTTCAACGTTGCATTCGTATAATACATCTGCCTGGGAAATGCCGTATTGAGCGGCTGTTTTTGTGTTTGGAATCATAACGGTAACAGGGCGCGTATTGTTGATTTCTTCATCTACCCATTCATTCGTAATGCGGCTGCGAACCATTCCTTCTGCCGGAGGAGTATCGCTGGATGTTGCTTGTGTCTGTTCTTCAGGCTCTTCTATTTGCGTTGGTTCTTCATCAATGACTGGTTCAACGACAGGTTCTATGACCTCTTTTTCTTCTTTACCACAGCCAGATAGTAAAAGAGCAGAAGATAGAGCTACAAGAAGAAGCACTTGTAATTTTTTCATCTTATATCCTCTCTTTCTTTTGGGAATAACCCGACTGTTCCTAGTATATCATAAGAAAATAGCCGAGTCACTAGAAATTCCGCGAAAAAATACACAAAATGTTAAAAAAATATTACAAAAAGTAAGTAAATTTTAATAACTAGAAAGGAATCCAGTCCCATTATTGCATAATTATTCTTTTAGATGTATTATTAATGTTATAGTAAACGACATAATTAATTTCTGTTTCCGGCTCTTGCAAAAACCTTATACGCAAGCTTTTTCAAGGCCGAAAACGAAATTTCTAATGTCGTTAACTATAGCAGAAAATGGAAGAAATAGTAGGGAAGGACTTGAAAATATGCGCGCTAAAGCAGCGCAGGAGTGAGGGAAACCATGAAAAAAATTGTAATTACCGGGTGTAACGGGCAGCTGGGGCGCGCCATCAATCAATATTATGCAGGGAGCGACGTTTACGAGCTTGTGAATACGGATGTAGGGGAATTGGATATTACCAGTATCGATAAGGTAATGGCGTTTGTCCGGGAAGTAAAACCTTATGCGATTGTAAATTGCGCGGCGCATACGGCGGTGGATGCCTGTGAGACAGAGGTTGATAAGGCGTATCGCATTAACGCGATAGGTCCCAGGAATCTAAGCATCGCCGCATCGGAAACAGGGGCAAAAATGGTGCATGTGTCTACGGATTATGTATTTGATGGAAAAAGTAGCAGACCCTACCGGGAATTTGACGCAGTGGGTCCGCAGGGCGTATACGGTGCAAGCAAACTGGCAGGGGAAAATTTTGTCAAAGAGTTTGCGGACAGATATTTTATGATTCGTACTGCATGGCTTTATGGGGACGGTAAGAATTTTGTCAGGACGATGCTGCGGCTTTCCGAAACCCATGATAAGGTGAGAGTGGTAAAGGATCAGGTGGGGTCCCCTACCAGTGCGGACGAGCTGGCAAAAGCGATAGCCTATTTACTTCCTACAGAAAACTATGGTCTTTTTCATGGGACTTGTGAAGGGGACTGCAGCTGGGCGGAGTTTGCACAGGAAATTTTCCGTCTGGCAGGAAAAAATACAGAAGTAGAAGCAATTACGACAGAAGAATATGGTGCGGCGGCGGCGCGTCCCGCGTATTCGATTCTGGAAAATTATATGTTGAAGTTAACGACGGATTTCATGTTTGCGGACTGGCATGACGCGATAGCAGAGTATCTGCGGGCATAGTTAAAGAACTTGCAAAAGTAAGGAAAAGGATTAAAACAAATGAATTTTTTACAGGGAATCTTAGAGAACCCGATTCTGATAGCCGCAGTTATGGGGTGGTTTGTCGCGCAGGTTTTGAAGACGATAATTCATCTTATGGTTACGAAAGAGTTCGTCTGGGAACGGATGATAGGAAGCGGAGGGATGCCTAGTTCCCATTCCGCTACGGTGTGTGCGTTGGCGACCGCGGCGGGGATGCGCTATGGCAGCCGGAGTTTTGAATTTGCATTGTCGGTGATTATGGCGATTATCGTCATGCATGACGCTATGGGCGTCAGAAGAGAGACGGGGATTCAGGCAAAAGTATTAAATGAGATGATGGCGTGGTTTCGGGAAAGAGGCACGAAAATGTCCAGGGAAGATAAACTGAAAGAGTTCGTCGGGCATACGCCGCTGCAGGTATGGATGGGAGCGCTGCTTGGCGTGCTGGTGGGATGGATTACCTGTCTGGTAATGGCGTCTTAGTTTGTTATTACCATTTCCTGCGGTAGTCTAAAGGCGTCATGTTTTCATACTTTTTAAAGACCTTAATGAAGTAGCCCGTATCCTGAAAACCGCATTCTAAGGCAATGCTCTCGACGGAAGCGTCAGTAAAACGAAGCATCGCCTTGGCATGGGAGATACGTTTGGAGGTTATGGCATTGCCGATGGTCATGCCGTATACTTTCTTGTATTCTCTGGAAAGGTGGAATTTACTGATAAAGAATCTGGAGGATAATGCTTCCAGATTTATTTTTTCCGCATAGTGTTCATCCAGATAGTTGTGAACCTGTTCGAGCTTCGCGGGGATGGAAGATTTTTCCGCATTTTCCATGATGTTCTCGGTAAAACATAAGGTAATCAGGTCTGTGATATAGCGGTTCGCATACAGTTCCGTGAAAGAGGATTTAGCGGAATGGATTTGGTACAGGCGCTGCAGGATATCGGTGAAGGCGGTAGTATTTTGCGGGTGAAAAAGAAAGGCGCAGCCGTGCTTCAAATAATCGGCATAGAAGTATGAAGCCTCGTTTCCGTAAAAATGAACCCACATAAGGCTCCAGGGGTCTTTGGCGCTGCTTTCATGGGAATAGGGTTTCGAGCAGTCCAGCCACACGCAGTCGCCGGTTGCAATATCGAAGCGGGTATTGTCATAGGAAACGTAACCGCTGCCCTGCAGTACGATAAAAAAGAGGTAGGAATTTAAATTCTGCCGCCGGCTGACATGGGGTTCCAGACTTTGCAGCGTGCCAACTTCCTGTACATAGAGATAGTGTTCTTTGGCATAGGCGGAAGGGGTCGTAATGATACGGTTTGAAGTTGATTTTGCCATTGGGATATCCTTTCTTTTCAGGGGGCTGTATTTTTATAAAAGGCATAGGGTAGAGAGATAGCAATAATTTACCATTTTGAGGCAATATTATATGTTGATACTACTAGTATGCAACAGAATGCTCCGGTATTTCCCAGAGTCTCGGTGCA
>JAMPHJ010000156.1 GCA_023663465.1 Muribaculaceae bacterium
TTGAACCGTAGCGAGAGCGTGCCTGCGTTGGATTGTATATTCTGCACAACGGACGACTGTAAAATCTTAGTTTTGCAATTACCTGATAGCATTGCGTGAGGAAAGGAGTATAGATAGATGTTGGGAAAACAGAGCATTCAGTTTGAACAGCCGCCCTATATCGTAAACAGCGGCTCTATCGTAGGCAGTAAAGAAGGCGAGGGTCCTATGGGAAAGCTGTTTGATAAAGTGGGGCAGGACGACATGTTTGGCGCCCAGACCTGGGAGGAAGCGGAAAGCACGCTGCAAAAAGAAGCGCTGCAGATGGTTCTGGATAAAGAAAATATGAAAAAAGAAGAAATACAGTTGATTTTTGCAGGGGATTTGCTGGGGCAGTCCATTGCCAGCAGTTTCGGGATTGCGTCCTTAAAGACGCCCCACATCGGTCTCTACGGCGCCTGTTCTACCTGTGGTCTTTCGATGGCGGTGGGTAGTATGGCGATAGCCGGCGGATTTGTGGACAAGGCTTTCTGCGTCACTTCCAGCCATTTTGCAAGCGCAGAGAAAGAGTTTCGTTTTCCCCTTGCCTATGGGAATCAGCGTCCCCTTTCTTCCACATGGACAGTTACGGGAAGCGCGGCGTTTTTGCTATCTTCTGCGGCCGGCAAGTCGCCCCGCGCACAAATAACAGGCGTTACTTTTGGAAAAATCATGGATTACGGCGTGAAAGATTCGATGAACATGGGCGCGTGCATGGCTCCTGCCGCCGCTGATACCATCCGGCAGAATCTGGAAGATTTTGGCAGGACGCCGGATGATTACGATAAGATTATCACCGGAGATCTAGGGACGGTCGGGCAGAAGTTATTGTTTGATTTGTTAAAAGAGGATAGCATCGATATCAGTAAGCAGTACATGGACTGCGGTATGGAAATTTTTGACAGGGAAAAACAGGGCGCCAATGCGGGCGGTTCCGGCTGCGGCTGTTCAGCGGTCGTTCTGTCTGCTTATATCCTGAAAAAGATAGAAGAAGGAGTTTGGAAACGGGTGTTATTTTTACCTACGGGAGCGCTGCTTAGTAAAACGAGTTTCAACGAAGGGAAAACCATTCCGGGCATTGCGCATGGGGTTGTGCTGGAAGGGTGTGCATAAGAAAGGAGCTGCAGCGATTGATGGAACAATTATATACGCGCTGGGGAAGAGGGATTGACAGTCATCATGTGTTACAGGAATATCCCCGCCCACTGCTACAAAGAGAAAGTTATGTAAACTTAAATGGCTATTGGGAATATGCTTTTACGAAAAAGTTCCAAAGACCGGAAGCATACGACGGTCAGATTCTCGTGCCTTTTTCGCCGGAAAGCGTTTTATCCGGCGTCGGGAGGCAGTTACAGCCGGACGAATATCTGTGGTATTGCACGAAACTGCCTATCGAACAGGCTAAGCTGGCGGTGGGAAACCGGCTGATACTTCATTTTGGGGCGGTAGATCAGGCTTGTCTGATTTATATCAATGGAAAAAAGGTGACGCGGCATATGGGCGGTTATCTTCCTTTTTCCGTGGACATTACGGGATATTGCCGGGAAAAGGGAATGCCTTCTGTGGGTGACGCAGCGGCTGCCACCGGGGAAAGCAGGGCGGTTTCGGAAAGCGAGCTGGTTCTTGCCGTGCGGGATTTGAGCGATATGTCCTATCATGCGAGGGGAAAACAGAAGCTAAAGCGGGGCGGAATGTTCTATACGGCGCAGAGCGGTATCTGGCAGACGGTCTGGATGGAATATGTACCAGAGTGCTATGTGGAAGAGCTGACGGCAGAGCCATTGCCGGAGCAGGAGTGTGTGCAGATTCGCATTCAGTCATCGGCACAGCTGCCCGTCAAAATCCAGATTCGGGAGCCGGCGTTGTATCGGGATATACAGACGAAAACCGCATCTACAGACAGTATCATGGCGGAAGCAGGGCGTCCATCCCAAGGCAGTATCATAGCGGAAGCAGACGGTCTTTCCAATCAGGACATAGAAATCCGGCTGCCATACATAAAATATTGGACATGCGAGGAGCCTTATCTGTATTATTTTACGGTTACAATGGGAAAGGATACGGTAGAGAGCTATTTTGCCATGCGCACCTTTACGATTGAAAAAGATGCGGAAGGGATTCCGCGCATCTGCCTGAATGGAAAGGTGCAGTTTTTAAACGGCGTACTCGACCAGGGATACTGGCCGGACGGGCTTTATACCGCGCCTTCCGATGAAGCGTTTATCTTTGATATAACAGAAATGAAAAAATTGGGCTTCAATATGCTGCGGAAGCATATCAAAATCGAGCCGCAGCGGTGGTATTACCATTGCGACAGGCTCGGCATGGTCGTGTGGCAGGATATGGTCAACGGCGGCTCTAATTACAAGCACTGGTTTGTGACTTACGCGGCGACGCTTTTTTCCCGCAAAAGATTAAAAATACGCGATAACTGCCTGAAACTTTTATCCCGTGCGGAGCAAAAAGGAAGGCGGGAGTTTATCCGCGAAATGAAAGAGACAATCCGGCTTTTAAAATGCCATCCAAGCATCGCGGTCTGGGTAATCTTCAACGAGGGCTGGGGGCAGTTTTCTGCAGAGAAGATGACAGAAATCGCACGCGCCTGCGATAACAGCCGCCTAATCGACCAGGCAAGCGGCTGGTTCGACCAGGAAGGCGGGGACATGCAGAGCATTCACCACTACTTTTTCTCTCTGAAATTTTCACCGGAAAAAGAGCGGGCAACCGTATTGTCGGAGTTTGGCGGCTATTCCCTGCGCATTGCAGGGCACAGCGCCTGTAAGAAGCTGTACGGATACGGGACGCATAAAAGCTATGAGAGCTTGAACGCCGCATTCAGGGAGCGGATGCAGAAGGTAGAAGCGCAGATTCCCGAAGGATTGTGCGCCAGCGTCTACACGCAGTTGTCCGATGTGGAAGAAGAGGTCAACGGGATTTTTACATATGATAGGGAGGTACGGAAGGTGGACTGACCGATAATAAATCCGCCGGAAGATACTTGGAATATCTTCCGGCGGATTTTATGTCTTTTTTATATTTCAAACTTCATAATCAAATTCACCATAGATTCTACCTGCGCCTTCTGTTCTTCGCTGACCGCCGCCGTTTCTTCTGAGGTTGCTGAATTATTATCGACTGCGGAAGATACTCGTATGATATTGTTGTTCATATCATGCATACGCTGGGATTCTCTTTCCAGAATCTGTGCAATCTGCTGCATTTTGTCCGTTGCGGCTTTGGCGTCTGTCATTACTTGGCTCATGCATTCTTCGGTATCGTCTGCGATGGAAATGCTTTGTTCCATTGCAGAAATCGTCGTTTTAATCAGCTCTGTTGTCTTTCCAGCGGCGTTTGCCGATTCATTCGCCAGATTTTTTACCTGGTCTGCCACGACGGCGAAGCCTTTACCTGCTTCTCCGGCTCTTGCCGCCTCGATTGCCGCATTCAGGGCAAGAAGGTTGGTCTGGGAAGCAATTTCTTCAATGGTTTCAATAATCGTACTGATTTGTTCGGAGCATCTGCCGACTTCCTGAATCGCTTCTTTTAATTCCTGCATCTTCTCATTACTTCTCGCGAGCGTTACGCCTGCATTGGAAGATATTCTGGCAGATTCCGTCGCTTCTTTTGTATTCTGTTCCATGCTCTGTGTCATGCTTTCAAATGCGGTCATTAATTCAGATACCTGAGCGGCCTGTGTCGTACAACTTTCTGCCAAATCTTCTGCGGCGCATGCAAGCTGCTCGGAGCCGCTGTCAATCTGATTGGAAACATTGCGGATGGTCAGCAGGGTTTCCCGCATCTTCTCTCCAATGGTCTGGAAGGATTCTTTTACCGTTACAAATTCCCCGACATATTGCTGTTGTGTCTGGATTTTATAATTGCCGTCACCCATCTGCTCAAGGATTTGAACCATTTCCGCTACCATGGCGAGCAGGTTTTTCTTCATAAAGGCAATAGCGGCAACCATTTTCCCGACTTCACTATCATCTGCTTCCATATCAAGCTCTGTATGGAATTCACCGTCCGCAAGTACAATCATCTGTTCCGAAACTTTGATAATCGGTTGTAAAAGATCTTTGTCGGCGAATCTGATTGTACTTACCAGTTTTGACACAACAAACAGGAAAGAAAGGATGAACATCACTCCTGAAACAAGTTGGAAAATCTGCGCAGCTTGCTGTCTTATAAGTTTTCTGTCTAAAATGATATCTATTGTTTCATCCGTCAGCCGGTTGATTTCCTCTACGGTGTTTCCGTATTCCTGACTGAACACGCATGCCTGTGCATCCGACAGGCTGCCAGCCTGTACATAAGCGATAGCGTCTTTTTCTAAGGGAACGAGTTGGTTGGACAGGGACGCTGCCTGATTTAGGTTTGCCCATTCATTTTCCTTAATGTCGCAAGTTTCCAGCGTTTCAAATGCCTGTTCCCGGTTTTTGTCTTCATTCAGCTCTTTCATATAGGCATCGTAATATTCCTGCTCCCCTGTAACAGCATACGACTGAATCGCATAAGTCAGCGTCTTAGAAGCAATTCGGTACTGATTCAGCGCTGACGTCGTATTAAGCTGCGCCTTATGTATGCCTGACATCGCCACATTGAAGCCGATAAAAGTGGCTAGCAGCACAGCACCTGCCACGACAGCTATGATTGTCTGCTGTATCAGTTTTTTAAGCTGCGCAGCCTGGCTGTTTTTCCCCGGTGTTTCATTTCCATTTTTTTTCATAAGCTTATCCTCCGAAATGATTTCACAATAGTTCCTAAAAAATAATTCGGGTATCAAAAGGCGCTGCCTAAAACCCTGGCAGACATATTGCGCGAGACAGCCATGACGCCGCGCCTTTTGACACCCGAATTATACTTATATTATAGCGGATAAAGGGATGGGAAGCAATTCTTTTTTTGCAAGGAATATTTTATCATATAGGAAATTATTTCTTGCAAAATGGATTTTCTTTGGAATAAGCCACTGCCGCCTCATTAAATTCATCAGAAGTCATGTTATCGAATCTCTGTCTCTGCCATTTCGTATAATCAAATTTTTCTCTATTAATCACTGCAATAAACTTTTCTGTTTCCACTACACCTAATTT
>JAMPHJ010000157.1 GCA_023663465.1 Muribaculaceae bacterium
ATTCATCTCAGGGAGGAGGTTTTAAAGACACATGGGTGTTATCTCAGTAGAACAGATAAACAGATTATTTTGGTTAGGCAGATACTCAGAACGGGTATATACCACGCTGCGACTTTATTCTAGCAGTTTTGATAATATGATTGATAAAAAGGTGTACCACTATGAAGATTTTTGCCGGATGGTGGATATTCCCGATATTTACGGCTCAAAAGAAAAATTTAAGGAAAGTTATCCTTTTGACGAGACGAATCCAGATTCCATTTTTAGCAATCTGGATAGAGCCTATGATAATGCAATCGTACTGCGTGAGGAAATCGGTTCAGAAACGCTTTCCTATATCCAGTTGGCAATCTATGATATGAACAAAGCAAAAATCAGCCGTTCGCCGTTAATTGAGATGCAGAGGGTTATTGATAATATTCTTGCCTTCTGGGGAATCGCCGATGATATCATTGAAAGCGAGCAGGTCAGAAATCTTATCAAAATCGGGAAAAGGATTGAACGAATCGACCTTTATGCCCGGCTTGGCATGGATAGAAAGGAATTGGTGCGGGAAATTAACCGCATGACCCATCGGATAGAGCGCTGCGGTATCAAATATGACAAGCAAAAGACGGAATCGCTAAAGGAGCTTGTGCAGGCTCCCGAAATCAATTATTATAAGATTGTGGACGAAGTGGAAGCAGTTTGTAATGTTTGATAAGGGGCGGTCAGCTTGAAAAATCTATTATTCGATTATGTTATGCAGATTTCCTATACGGAACCGGTAGGCGAGTGTCATTATACGATTCGCTGTATTCCGATGGAAAATGAAAATCAGCAGCCGGGGCGGATGAAGATAGAAATTATGCCGGAAGATAATCATACGCTGGGAAAGGATTCTTTTGGAAATCAGTTGATTATCGGAAGGGTGAATGCAGACCATGATTCGTTTGTATTCCATATCGCAGGTGAGGTGCAGACGGGACTTTGCGGATACGAGGAAGCAGAAAGTGGAGAAAAGACTGCGCTTTATAAATACCCTTCTAAACTGACTTTACCGGGAAAAGGGTTAAAGGCTTATTATGAGAGTTTTGCTTTTGCCGATGGAATGTCTGATTATGAGAAGGCGGTTTTTATGATGCACCGGTTTTATGGTGACTTTGCTTATGTAAAAGGTGTTACGGATGTAGATACCACGGCGGAAGAGGCTTGGAATCTGGGCAAAGGGGTCTGTCAGGACTATGCCCATATCCTAATTACGCTCTGCCGTCTGGCAGGGATTCCGGCTCGTTATGTAACAGGGATGATGGTCGGAGAAGGCTATAGCCATGCGTGGGTTGAAATCCTTGCGGGTGGGAAATGGTATGCGCTGGACCCTACGAATGATATCATCGTGAAAGAGGAACATATTAAAATCGGAAACGGACGGGACGCCGCAGACTGTATGATAAACAGGGGCATTATGAAAGGCGGCGGCAGACAGAATATGACGGTTATCGTAAAGGTGACAGAGAAAGGTTAGATTGAAAAAGCAGTTGATAGAAAGGCTTAGGTAACATTATGATTCAGACGATTGCTTCCGTGGGGCTTCCCGTGGACGAGACATTGCAGATAAAAAAGAACCGCCTGATACCCGATGGCGGAATGACTGGCAAAGAAAAAAGAATCAGTATTGTCACCGGAATCCACGGGGACGAACTGGAAGGGCAGTATGTGTGTTTTGAACTGATTCGCAGGATTGAAGCGCAGAAAGAAAAGCTGACCGGTATCGTGGATATCTATCCGGCGATGAATCCTTTGGGAATCGATTCCATCACCCGTGGGATTCCGGCGTTTGATTTGGATATGAACCGTCTTTTTCCCGGAAATGAAGAAGGCGATATGACGGAATACCTGGCAGCGAAGATTATAGAAGATATAGAAGGCTCTGATATATGTATTGACATTCATGCCAGCAATATTTATCTGACAGAAATTCCCCAGATTCGGATTAACGAGCTGCATAAGGAAAAACTGATACCTTTGGCGAAAATGACGAATGTAGACTTTATCTGGGTGCATGGGGCAAGCACGGTATTAGAATCTACTTTTGCCTACAGTTTAAATAGCAGGGACGTCCCAACCTTAGTAGTGGAAATGGGAGTGGGGATGCGCATTACCCAGAGTTATTGTAAGCAGCTTACCGATGGCATCATGAATCTGATGCGGGAGCTGGGAATCTGGCAGGGAGAAACGAAAAAACCCCGCGTTCCTATCATTTCCGAAGAGGCGGAGGACGTATGCTTTTTAAACGCCAGTACAGCGGGAGTCTTCATTCCGCATGTAAGACATTGGGAGAAGCTGAGAAAAGGAGAACCCATCGGAAGCATTATTGACCCCTTGAAGGGAGCCGTGCTGGATAAGATTCTTTCTCCGATTGACGGCATTCTATTTACCATCAGAGAGTATCCGATTGTAGATGCAGGGTCGCTGATTGGAAGGCTGCTGCGGGAAGAAAAGGTGGGAGACTGTTGGGAAAAGGAATAGGGGATTAGCATGAAAAAGACGGTTTTATTTGAAACGGAATCTTTATATAGAGATAATTTCCGGGTAAGCGGGTATCAGTTTGGGCAGGGCGAAAAGTCAGCCTGTATTCTGGGCAATATTCGTGGAAATGAGGTACAGCAGTTATACGTTTGTTCTCAACTTATCAAACGCTTAAAGGAAATGGAAGCGGCGGGAAAAATTACGGACGGCTGCCAGATTATGGTAATTCCTTCCGCGAATCCTTATTCCATGAATATCGGGAAAAGATTCTGGCCTACGGATAACACGGATATCAACAGAATGTTTCCCGGATACGACAAAGGCGAGACGACGCAGCGAATTGCGGCGGGAATTTTTGAGGCAATTCAGGGATATCAATACGGCATTCAGTTATCCTCTTTTTATATGCCGGGAAATTTTACGCCCCATGTGCGGATGATGAAAACCGGTTTTGAGGACGTGGAGCTGGCAAAGAAATTCGGTATGCCTTATGTGGTAGTGAGAAATCCCCGCCCTTATGATACAACTACATTAAATTATAACTGGCAGATATGGGAAACCCATGCGTTCAGCCTTTATACGACGACAACCGTAAGCATCGATAAGGAAAGCGCCGCCGGGGCGGTTCGCAGCATTTTAACCTTTTTAGCCAAGGAAAGGATTGTAGGGTATCATGGGCATGAAGGCTATCTTTCCCATGTGGTGCAGGATACGGATATGGTATCGGTACGCACCGGCGTATCGGGTATTTTCGAGTCTGCGGTAAATGTGGGGGATGAGGTTTTAAAGGGACAGATTCTCGCCCGTATCCTGGATCCCTATGAGGGCGAAGTAAAGGAAATTCTAAAATCCCCGGTGGACGGGATTGTGTTTTTTGCCCATAACGAGCCGCTGACTTATGCGGATACGGCGGTGTTTAAGTTGATATCTAGATAGGGGGGCAGTCTAGGTTGAAAATGTTGAAAGTAAATTCCCAATAATCATTTTGAGAAGTGGTGCTAGATTTTTGAGCGGTCTTTTGAGTGATAAGAAAAAATTTCTTGACATAGATTTCTATTTTCGGTATAAATTAATTAGGGATAAGCAGAGCTTATCGTATGGGAGCTGAGGCTTCTGTAAAAAGCAGTGAGTCCTACTGTGAGTGGAACCGATAAAAGCAGTGAGTCCTACTGTGAGTGGAACCGATAAAAGCGGTGAGTCCTACCGTAAGTGGAATCTATTTATTTGAGGCTGCGTTTTGGCGCAGCCTAAAGTTTTACTCGATATTTAGCTTAATATTTTATCGGAACAGTTGCTAATCCTGCTATTATAATTATAATTAAAAATGCCATAAAATCAAAACTTGCTGATAAGCGAAACAACAGACTTCCAAACAGGACTACCATAAGTATTAAGCTTGCGGCAAGGAACACTTTCAAATATTTCCAGGCATATGCTTTTCTTCTTTGGGAATCAGAATTTTTGGCTGTTTCAAAGTCAGGTCCATAGACAATCCAGTACACATATTCTCCCTTAAAAATAATCGTGAACAGTACATCAACAAATGCCATTACTACTATAATTGTTATTTTTGATAATATTTGAGCGTTTCCTAATGAGTTCCACCCAAATCCCAAAAATAATGCGATAAGTACGAATGAAATAATCCATCCTGCCAATGGCTTGTATGTTTTCACATATTCCTTTTCTTTTACCAATGTCATCATATTTTCCTCTGCTTTTCTTTGATACTCCTCAGTAGAAAGTTTTTCACCTGAAAGAAGTTCATTTACATTTATCCCCAACACGTTACAAAGCGGTAACATAAACTGTACTTCTGGTAAGCCTTTGCCACATTCCCATTTAGAGATTGTTTTATCGCTAATTTCAAGAATATCCGCTAACTGCCGTTGAGTCATATTTTTTTCTTTACGACAGCTTGCTATGAATTTTCCAATTTTAATTTGATCCATAGTCTTTTCATCCTTCCTTTCGGAAATAAGGATATAAATTTTCACCGATAAAGTACACCCATGCACCGTAGAGCTTCCTTATTTATCAGCTCTACGTTCCATAGAGTTGATTTTTGCGCATCATTTCATTGTTAATTTGGAACCGGTCCAATTCCTAAAGCGCCTATCAGGAAGAACACGCCCATAAACAGGATAAGCAGTAGTAGCAGAGCTAATGCCATTATAAAAGTTTGACCGCATGACTTACCTGTTATTTTTCTCCATATTGCATTACACAATAATATGACAAAACCAAAGATACAAAACAATGGGAAAACAACACCAACGCCTGTAAAAATGATGGTATCCATCTGCCATTGCATACTGTCAAGAAATAAAACAAAAATTGCAATTACTGTTATAATTCCTAAAAGGAAAAGTGCGTTTTTTCGTTCCTGTTTACGTTGTAGTTTTACAATATCTAAAGTATCAACGATAATTCCGGTTGCTTCATTTTTTGGTATTTCATTTGATATAATTCGTTCAGATTTCATAAGCTCCAGAACGCT
>JAMPHJ010000158.1 GCA_023663465.1 Muribaculaceae bacterium
TTAATCATTACTTCTACTTCTTTTTGCGCTTTCTCAACCATTTCTTCGATTCTGGCCGGATGGATACGTCCATCCACAATCAATTTCTCAAGCGCAATTCTTGCCACCTCACGACGAATTGGGTCAAAACCAGATAAAATAACTGCTTCCGGTGTATCGTCAATAATTAAGTCAACACCTGTCATGGTTTCAAGGGTTCTGATATTACGTCCCTCTCTACCAATAATCCTTCCTTTCATTTCGTCATTTGGAAGCTGTACAACAGATATGGTCGTTTCAGAAACATGGTCAGCAGCGCATTTCTGAATCGCTGTTACTACATATTCCTTCGCTTTCTTATCTGCTTCTTCCTTCGCCCTGCTTTCTACTTCTTTAATCATAACAGCGGCTTCATGCTTTACATCATCTTCAACAATTTTCAACAAATAATCTTTTGCTTGCTCGGAGGTCAAACCTGAGATTCGTTCCAGTTCCTGTAATCTTTGCTCATTCAGCTTCGCAACTTCTTCCCGCTGTTTCGCAAGAGCTTCCTCTTTTGACGCCAGACTTGCTTCTTTCTTCTCAATAGCATCAGCCTTCTTATCGATGTTCTCTTCTTTCTGCTGAACCCTGCGCTCATATCGCTGCGCCTCTGCGCGACGCTCCTTGATTTCCTTGTCTAACTCATTCTTGGCATGAATGGTCTCTTCTTTGGCTTCAAGCAATGCTTCGCGCTTCTTTGTTTCAGCGGTCTTGAGAGCTTCATCAATAATTTCTCTCGCCTTCTCATCCGCATTCCCCAGTTTTGCTTCAACCACCTTCTTACGGTAATTTATCGCAACCACCGCAGTCAGTGGAATCGATACGACCAGAGTGATGACTACTGCAATCAAAATATAACCCGCCATTACAGGAGCACCTCCTTATTTAGTTTTCATTGTACATATTTATTTATCAATTCCAATCATGTTGCTAGAATTAATAAGCCAAGATACAACAAACTAATTTTACAGCGAAAATTATGTTATGTCAAGTAAAAGAGCCTGATTGATTCTATCGGTATGAAATCCCTTTCTATAGAGAAAACCGTACATTTTCCGCTTTTCCTCATCTGTAGCGGTTTCTCCTTTGTAATTTTTTTTCAAAAGAATTTTAGAAATCATAGCGGTTTCATCAATTTCCGTTCCGTTTTCTTGTAACTCTTCAAATATCCTGCCAATTAATTTTCTGTCAATTCCCTTCTTCATCAAATCATTTTCGATGCGTTTTCTGCTTTTCAACTGCATATGATACTCGATAAATTCCCTAACGTATCTTTCATCGTCCACATAACCATAGGATTCTACATAAGCGAGCGCATCTTCGATAATCGCTCCCGGATATCCTCCCTGCCGCAATTTATCCGCCAGTTGCTTTCTTGTATAATCCCTGCTCTTTAACAAATTCATACATCGCAGTCTTGCTCTCTTCGGTAGAATTTCCTGCATAATCTTCTGATAGACATCCTCCGCCATATCCTCGCCCTGCTGTAAATGAAACCGCTGCAGTTCTCCTTTATATAAGACAAAATTAAGATTATCCTCTAAAACAATCCTGTATCTTGATTTTGTAATCGCGCTGATTTCTGTTATGACCATTCCAATAACCATGCCTTTCTCTACTCAGCCTTTTTCTCAGAAACCTTTTCCTTTGATGCTTTTTCTTTCGTGGCTTTTCCTTTCGGCGCTGCATCTTTTTCTTCCGGTTCTGATACTTCCAGATTGAACAGCTCCCTCACTTTTCTTTCCACCTCGTCGCGGACTGCGGGATTATCTTTCAGATATTGCTTTGCATTTTCCCTTCCCTGACCTATCTTATTGCCTTCGTAGGCATACCAGGCGCCGCTCTTATTAATGATACCGTTTTCCGCCGCCAAATCCAGAATATCGCCGACTGTCGAAATTCCTTCGCCGAACATAATATCAAATTCCGCTTCCTTAAAGGGGGGCGCAATCTTATTTTTGACAACCTTCACCCGCGTCCTGTTTCCGATAACTTCACCGCCTTGTTTTAAAGATTCTATCCTTCTTACGTCCAGTCTGACTGAAGAATAGAACTTCAGCGCCCGCCCGCCTGTCGTCGTCTCTGGATTGCCGAACATAATGCCGACTTTCTCACGAAGCTGGTTAATAAAGACGACCGTGCAGTTTGATTTGCTGATAACGCCTGTCAGTTTACGAAGCGCCTGGGACATCAGACGTGCCTGTAACCCCACATGGGCATCTCCCATATCTCCATCTATCTCAGCTTTCGGCACCAGCGCGGCAACGGAGTCCACCACAACGATATCAATCGCACCGGAACGCACCATAGTTTCCGTAATTTCCAATGCCTGCTCCCCATTATCCGGCTGTGAAATATATAAATTGTCCACATCAACACCAATATTTTTGGCATAAACAGGATCCAGTGCATGTTCTGCATCAATAAAACCCGCTATGCCGCCTCTTTTCTGTACTTCGGCAATCATATGCAGCGTAACAGTCGTCTTACCGCTGGATTCCGGTCCGTAAATCTCTACAATTCTGCCCTTGGGTATACCGCCCAATCCAAGCGCGAGGTCTAAACTCAAAGAACCGGTAGGAATCGTTTCCACATTCATCTGTACGGATGGGTCGCCCAGTTTCATGACTGCGCCCTTTCCAAACTGTCTCTCTATCTGTCCTATAGCGGCGTCCAATGCTTTTAATTTTTCTTCTCTTTCCATAAGTACAATCTCCTTTT
Organism: Muribaculaceae bacterium; assembly: GCA_023663465.1. Classification (GTDB taxonomy): domain Bacteria; phylum Bacillota; class Clostridia; order Lachnospirales; family Lachnospiraceae; genus UBA3282. The sequence goes on from JAMPHJ010000158.1 coordinate 2,743, forward strand.
TTCAATAGAACATCTGTTCTAGAAATAGAATAAAACAAATGTTCGGTTTTGTCAACCTCTTTTTTCATACTGCCTTTCTATCATAGCATTCTTTTAGTCCAATAAACCACCCTCTAACTCTTCTTCTGCCAAAATTTTTCTTTTTACTCTGAATTGTTGGCGAAACGCCGGATATGTAAAACAGACACATTCAGAATAGCGATTTTCCTATATTACAGGAAATTCCTCAATAACGCGGAAGAATGCAAAGCATTCTTCCCAAGATAATCGCGCAAGCGATTTTCTTGTAGATAATTGCGCAAGCAATTTTCTTGTATTGTAGCATACCTGTCCTATCATGGCAAGCGCCTTTTTTCAAAAATCACAAATGCGCGCTACAGCCTTTTTCTATATGAAAAACAAAGCGCCTTTTCTTTCTGCAAAGACGCCCTGTTTTCCAGTTTATGATTCTCTAAAAAATCAGAATATTTTCAGGTAATCCTGATAATCCCAATAAGTAACCGTTACCCAGCCTTCACTGTAATTGAATCCGATTTCCATACCCTGCGGGGTATAAAAAATGATGATATTATCGGAAGAAGTCAGATATTGTGTAATTTCCTGGTCACTCATCCAGTCCAAGGAGCTGATAGAGCCGTTCTGCTCATCGCTTCTGAGTCTGAAATCCACGGAAAAATCATCATCTACTTTAATAATATCCGTATTATCCATAATCACGCCGTCCTTGATATCGATGTTGATACAAGACAGGTAAGAGGAAGAATAATAATCCGCATAAATCTGCCTCCGGAAAACGATGCTTAAAATATCCTCATCCATATAAGTGACATAACCTGCGGAATAAGCGCTGAAGGAATCGTCCTCATCATACATATAATCGGCATAATCCTCTTCATAATATTCCGTAAGCACGGAAAACTCACTTTTTATCGTCTCATTAATCTTATCCAGATTGGGAACGTTTTTTCCAGCCACTACAGGATAATCTACCATAATCGATACATTCTGATTATCCGTATCATATACCTCGACTTCCCAGTCAACAGAATAAGAAAGATTGGATTTTACTTCGTCATGCAGCGTATAATAGTCGTTTACGTCAAATTCATACGAATCGTAAGCATCATAGTCACCATGATGATAGTCTGAATGGTGGTCATAATCATAGAAATAATCGTAATCATAGTCGTAATCGTCGTCGTAATTATAGTCATAATCATAATCGTAATCATAATCATCGCCATCATAAAAATCGTCCCAGACATCGCCATGATTATTATCATAATTCTCATAAATTTCCTGCTGTTTTTTCTGCCTTTCCTTACTAATCACGTCAAATGCATGATAAATTAAGGCAAAAAGGGCAATAAGGAATAAAATACCAATTGTTATTATAATGCCAACAATCAGACCGGTATACTTCTTTTTCTGAGGAACTGCATAAGGGCTGTACGGACGGTTATAATCATAAGTATCTGAACCGTAAAAATTCTGATACTGATTATTGCCATACGCATTCTGGTTATTGCCATATTGATACTGACCATTTCCTGTCCCAGTTCCGTTATTCCCATACTGATACTGATTTCCTGCTCCGGCTCCTGTATTCCCATACTGATACTGATTATTTCCCGCTCCGGCTCCGCCATTTCCAATATTCCCATTATTTCCATAGAGATATTGCTGGGCGCCATATGCGTTATGATAATTTCCGTTTCCGTAAGAAGCCGCATTGTTTCCGTAGGAATTTGCATTATAGGAATTGGCGTTATATGGATTGGCGTTGTACGGATTAGCGTTATATGGATTGCCCTGATAGGCGCCGCCGTTGTATGGATTCTGACCATATGACGCATTATTCCCTTGATTTAGGTCTTCCTGGCGCTGCCCCGAAAACATGCCGCCGGTATTATGGTATGCCGTTACAGCAGGAGTCTGATAAATATCCTGACTGCTCTGGGTCTGATAGATGTCTGATGTCTGATAAATTCCTTCGTTCGGCTGCTCCGGTGACAATTCCTGCTCTATAGCTTCTGTCTGTGGGTTCCATGACGAAGGCTCTGCGATTGATTCCGGTTCTATCGTCTCTATCTGCGGCTCCTCTTCTGCAGGCGCTGCTGCAGACGCTGCGACAAACTCTGGTTCTATCGTTTCTACCTGCGGCTCCCATGCCGCCGGTTCCACGATAGGCTCCGGCTGTATCGTCTCTATCTGCGGCTCCTCTTCTGCAGGCGCTGCTGCAGACGCTGCGAC
>JAMPHJ010000159.1 GCA_023663465.1 Muribaculaceae bacterium
CACGCGGGCGATATCGGCGCGATTGCAAAGCTGACAGCGGCAAGAACGGGCAATACGCTTTCCACAAAGGCAACGGTGATTGAGTACGGCAAGTTTGAACTTTCCAGACCGTATACCGCAATGCGTTATAAAGTGCCGAATAAGGGCGACATTGACAAGGTTTCGCAGGCATTGCAGAAGCTTTCGCATGAAGACCAGACGCTCAAGGTGGTCAATGATACGGAAAACAGGCAGACTTTGCTGTACGGCATCGGCGAGCAGCAGCTTGACATTATCCAGAGCCGTCTGCTGAATGAATATAAGTGCGAGATTGAGCTTTCCAAGCCGAAGGTTGCGTTTAAGGAAACGATTAAGAAGAAATCCGACGTGGAATACAAGTATAAAAAACAGTCCGGCGGTCATGGACAGTATGGTCATGTAAAGATGCGTTTTGAGCCGTCGGGTGATCTGGAAACGGCTTATGTATTTGAGCAGGAGGTTGTCGGCGGCGCCGTACCGAAGAATTACTTCCCGGCTGTTGAGAAAGGAATGCAGGAATCTGTCACCAAAGGACCTCTTGCAGCTTATCCGGTTGTGGGCGTAAAGGGCGTGCTTTACGATGGTTCTTACCATCCGGTAGACTCATCGGAGCAGGCGTTTAAGATGGCGTCAATCCAGGCGTTTAAGAAAGGCTTTATGGATGCTGGTCCTGTGCTTCTGGAGCCGATTGCAAACCTGAAAGTGACCGTTCCCGACAGATATACGGGTGACATTATGGGCGACCTGAACAAGCGCAGGGGCAGGGTGCTTGGCATGAACCCGATTGGAAACGGCAAGCAGGTGATTGAGGCGGATATTCCGATTATGGAGCTTGCAGGATATTGCACGACGCTGCGTTCCATGACAGGCGGACGCGGGAACTTTGAGTACGAGATTGTGCGCTACGAGCAGACGCCGAGCGATGTCCAGGCAGCGGAAGTTGCGGCACGCGCAGCGAAGGTTGCGGAGAATAACGCGGAATAATGTAATGCAAAATAAGGAATAGAGGGAACCGTCCGGGGTGGTTTTGATTACTTCGGGCGGTTTTTAATTGCGTCATTGTCAATTTTAATTTCGCCATTTTCGTGAAAAAGACGAAATTAAAATTGACAATGCATAAATGGAAAGTTATAATTTTGTTAGGTTATAAACAAAGATGACTAAATTAAAATTCGACTGGGGTAGATAGATGAGAAATTATGAATATCAGGAAAAGTGGAAAAAATTGCTTACGCCAGAAGTGGTAAAATACCTGACAACAATTCACGAATATAAAGGGGAACAGCGGCTAATTGCGAACAGGTATGCGGACATACTGACAGATTTGGTTGAAGTGGCGAAAATTCAGAGTACGGAAAGTTCGAATAAAATTGAGGGAATTTATACCTCTGATGAGCGATTGAAAAAAATTGTCTTGGATAAGACAATGCCTAAAAGTAGGAATGAACGGGAGATTGCAGGATATCGCGATGTGTTGAACATGATTCATGAAAACAATAAGCACATTCCGGTTCGGAGTACATTTATATTACAGCTTCACAGGGATTTGTATAAGTTTGAAAATTCGGGGATTGGCGGGAAATTTAAAAGCGTTGACAACTTCATAGAAGAGCAGGATATGGATGGGAACAGACTAATCCGGTTTAATCCGGTTTCGGCTTGGGAAACGCCGGAAGCTGTAGACAAACTTTGTGAAGCTTATAACGATGCGATTCATAATACGGACGCGGATGCGTTATTACTCATTCCGATGTTTATTTTGGACTTTTTGTGTATTCATCCATTTCGGGATGGAAATGGCAGAATGAGCCGGTTATTGACGCTTCTTTTGATGTATAAATCAGATTATATTGTTGGTAAATATATCAGTATTGAAAAGCTGATTGAAGTTACCAAAGATTCTTATTACGCCGCATTGCGGGAAAGTTCTGAGAAATGGCATAAAGAAGAAAATGATTATGAACCGTTTGTAATCTATATATTGGGTGTGATTGTAGCTGCTTACAGGGAATTTTTTGACAGGACGAGATTGTTTGAAGAAAAGAAAATTGCCAAACCAAACCGGGTAGAGGAAGAGATAAAGAAGCACATCGGAACAATCACAAAAACAGAGCTTATGCAGAGCGTAGCCGGAGTGAGCCAGACGACAATTCAGCGGACGCTTACGGAACTGGTAAAACAAGGAAAAATCAAAAAAATAGGTAACGGCAGATATACAAAATATGCGTGGAACTGGGAGGACGGGCAGGAATGATTACAGGGGAATTAAAGAATAGGATAGATAGTTTGTGGGAAATCTTTTGGACGGGCGGACTTACCAATCCGCTGGATGTCATTGAACAGATGACCTATCTGATGTTTATACATGATTTGGACGATACAGACAATATCCGCGCAAAGGAAAGCGCAATGCTGGGATTGCCGTATCAGAGTATTTTTACGGCAAAAGTGCAGCTTGGCGACAAGGATATTGACGGCGCACAGCTGAAGTGGTCTGTATTCCATGATTTTCCAGCGCAGAAGATGTATGCTGTCATTCAGGACATGGTATTTCCGTTTATAAAAAATTTGCATGGAGATAAGGACAGTGCCTATTCCAAATACATGGGTGATGCCATTTTCAAGGTTCCGACGCCTTTAATGCTTTCGAAGATTGTTGACGCGGTGGATGATTTATATGATCAAATGGCAGGGCTAGAGGACACAGATGTGCGTGGCGACGTATATGAATATTTGCTGTCAAAACTGGCAAATTCCGGCGTGAACGGGCAGTTTCGGACGCCGCGCCATATTATCAGGATGATGGTGGAATTAATGAAGCCGACAGTAGACGATATTATTTGTGACCCGGCTTGCGGCACGTCGGGATTTTTGGTGGCGGCGGGGGAATATCTGAAAGAGAAAAGGAAAGATGAGATTTTTTATGACAAAGTAAAAAAAGAGCATTATATGAATCATATGTTTCATGGATTTGATATGGACCGTACCATGCTCCGTATCGGGGCGATGAACATGATGACGCATGGAATCAGCAATCCGTTTATTGAGTACCGCGACAGTTTGTCGGATCAGAATACAGACAGGGATCGATATTCCCTGATATTGGCAAATCCGCCATTTAAGGGAAGTCTTGATTATGATATTGTATCAGCGGATATTTTAAAAAAGTGTAAGACGAAAAAGACAGAGTTGTTGTTTATAGAGCTGTTTGTTCAAATGTTGAAAATCGGTGGAAGATGTGCGTGTATTGTTCCGGACGGCGTTTTGTTTGGTTCTTCTACGGCACATAAGGCAATTCAGAAAGAGTTGGTTGAGAATCAAAGACTGGAAGCAGTGATATCAATGCCTTCCGGTGTATTTAAGCCGTATGCAGGCGTGTCTACAGGGATATTAATTTTTACGAAAACAGAGCATGGCGGAACGGATTATGTCTGGTTTTATGATATGCAGGCGGATGGATATAGTCTGGACGATAAGCGCAGCAAGGTTCAGGAAAATGATATTCCTGATATTATCCAAAGGTTTCACAACCGTAATAAGGAAATGGATAGGGAACGGACTGAGAAGTCATTTATGGTTTCAAAGCAGGAAATTGTAGAGAATGGGTATGATTTATCCATTAATAAATATAAAAAGGTGGAGTATGTCCCGGTGGAGTATCCGCCGACGGAAGAAATAATGAATGAGATTATGGAACTGGATGCGCAGATTACAAAAGAATTAGAGAAATTGAAGGCGATGTTGTAGGAAAAAGAGATTACAGAAAAGTGTGTGAAAAAATCACAATAGTAGAGCGATTTAGGGGAAATAAAGATGCAGGATTTTATAAAGGAATTGCAGGATTTAAGGTATTTGGACTGGGTAAATAAAAAAATGTCAATTGGAACTCCCGGCTGTTTTTTGAAAGCATATGAAGAAACAAATGAGGGACGAATATATTACAAGATGTCAAATTATGATAGCTATCGCGGCATATTTGGGCATGAATGCGTTAATGAACTGATTGTATCAAGATTGTTGGATATATTGGAAATTCCTCATTTAGAGTATCAACTTGTTTTTGCCAAACTTTGTATCAATGAACAGGAGATGGAAGGGTACATTTCAAAGTCTGTTAATTTTAGAAAAGAGAATGAGAAGAAGATGGTCTTTGATACTTATTATGAGCTATATTGTGAAAAGAAGGAAAGTCCGCTTGACTTTGCAAAAAGATGTGGATGGGAACAGTATGTTTATCAGATGTTTGTTGTGGATTATTTGATTTGTAATCGGGACAGACATGGGGCAAATATAGAGGTGCTGGTTGACGAAAAGGAGAAACCGCGGCTTGCTCCGTTATTTGATCATGGTTTATCGCTTTTGTTTTCCTGCTATAATGATTTGGAGAGTGTGCGAAAATTTGATATATTAGAAGACAGAGCAGTGAATAATTTTATTGGTTCAAAATCTTTAGAGTATAATTTAGGATTGATTCCGAAAGGACAGATAATTTTTTCTGGAAAATTGAAGGAAGAGGATAAGGAAATATTAGTGAAAGAATTAGAACAAACTTTACCGAAGGAACACTTGGATAAAATTTGGGTAATGATTTGGGAAAGGTGGAAGAAATATGTTGAAATTTGCCATTAAAAATGCGTATTATGGTGGGAAAACAGTTGGGTATTTGTACTATGATGAGCAAAACCGGCAGTATGAGATTGAGATACCTGAAACGGTAAAAGGTTATGAAGCGCCGCCTATTCTTTCAGATTTTATTAAAAAAAACCAGTATAAAATAGGGAATGAATGGAGTTATCGTTGGGTATGTCAGAGGGTTACACCGCCGGAACGGCAGAATATCGGGCAGATTTTAAAAGCAAATCAAATGACGGAGTATGATGAGTTTCGATTTTTGATGAAAAACAAGGGCAGAAGCTGTCAGGATGAGTGCTATAT
>JAMPHJ010000015.1 GCA_023663465.1 Muribaculaceae bacterium
CCTATGCGCCTTATTCATATTTGCCTGGATTTTGAAGACAAACGCGGAAAAAGGCTTTTCCACCGGATCTATCAGCCCGATATCCGCTTTCCGCGGCAGCGGCGGGGTCGTCATTTTCAGAAAATGCTGTAAAAAAATTTCCACGCCAAAATTCGTCAATGCCGAACCGAAAAAAACCGGCGTCAATTCCCCTGCCCTGATTTTATCCAAGTCATACTCCGCACTGGCGCCATCTAGCAAATCAATTTCCTCTAAAAGCTGCTCCATAAAAGCTTCGCCTATCTGCGCGCTAAGCGTATCCTGCTCCGTCACCAGAATCCGGGTAGCATGTCCTTCCTTTGTCCCCTTTTCCGTATCGGAATAGGTTACAACGCACTTCTCTTCCCTATCATAAACCCCTTTGAAACTCTTGCCGGAACCAATCGGCCAGTTCATCGGACAGGTGGCAATCCCCAGCTCCTTCTCAATTTCATCCAAAAGCTCGAACGTATCGTTAGCGTCTCTGTCCATCTTATTAATAAATGTAAAAATAGGAATCCGCCGCATAACGCATACTTTAAAAAGCTTTCTGGTCTGCGCTTCGACGCCCTTAGAAGCGTCAATCACCATAACAGCCGAATCCGCCGCCATCAGCGTGCGGTAGGTGTCCTCCGAGAAATCCTGATGCCCAGGCGTGTCCAAAATATTGATGCAGAAACCGCCATATTCAAACTGCAGGACAGAAGATGTAACGGAAATACCTCTTTCCTTTTCAATTTCCATCCAGTCAGAAACCGCATGTCTGGCAGTCGCCTTTCCCTTGACACTGCCCGCCAGATTAATCGCGCCGCCATATAATAGAAATTTCTCCGTCAATGTCGTCTTTCCCGCATCCGGGTGCGAAATAATTGCAAAAGTTCTTCTTTTCTTAATTTCCTCTGTATAATGCTCCACGTTTTTATCCTCCGATTTGTCGCTTGTTATCCCATCTATTATGCACATGACAATCGTCTCTGCATTATGGCGGGGTAAGCATGGACGTGCCGGCAAATTCTGGTCGGATTCCGAAATAATCTAATACCGTCGCCCCGATATCCGCGAACGTATCCCTGGTGCCGAGATTTTCCGCCTTCACTTTCGCCCCATACATCAAAAAAGGCGTATGTTCCCTGGAATGGTCGGTAGAAACGATGTAACCGGGGTCACAACCGTGATCCGCCGTAATCATCAGAATATCATCTTCCCTAAGTTTCCCGCAGATAGCCGGCAATTTGTCATCAAAATAGGCAAGCGCCTTGGCATATCCGTCAATATCGTTACGATGCCCATAGAGCATATCATAATCCACCAGATTCACAAAACACAGACCTTCAAAATCTTTATCCAAGTATTCTAAAGTTCTCTCGATTCCTTCCTCATTCCCCTTCGTATAAGTAAATTCGGTAATCCCTTTTCCTGCAAAAATATCTTTGATTTTGCCAACGGAAATCACGTCCCTGCCCGCCGCGCAGAGCTGGTCTAACATGGTAACGGAAGGTGGCAGCAGCGAAAAGTCATGTCGTCTGGGCGTGCGCACATAGGCACCCGCTTCCCCTTCAAAGGGTCTCGCTATCACCCTGCCTACCCCATGTTCGCCCTGTAAAAGCTCTCTTGCTATCCGGCAATATTCATACAGCGTCTCTACCGGAACGACGTCCTCATGCGCCGCAATCTGAAAAACACTGTCCGCTGAAGTATAAACAATCAGTTTCCCGGTTTTTACATGTTCTTCGCCATAATCCTTTATGACCTCCGTACCGGAATAAGGCATATTACACAAAATTCCCCTGCCGGTCTTCTTAGAAAAAGCGTCTAACAGCTCCTTCGGAAAACCCTCCGGGTAAGTGGGAAGCGGTTTCTTCGATAAAATACCCGCTATTTCCCAATGCCCTATAGTAGTATCTTTCCCTTTCGAGGCTTCTTTCATACGGGCAATCGCGGCTGTCGGCGTTTTGGTCTTATCTCCGCAGTCTACGCCGTCTATATTGAAAAGTCCCATGCGCCCCATATTAGGCATATGAAAATAGGGACTGGAAGATACGGAGCGTAGCGTATTGGTGCCTTTGTCGCCGTAGTCGGCCGCATCCTCCATCTCTCCTATGCCGAAGCTGTCTAGTACGATTAAAAAAATTCGTTTCATCTTTTATGTCCCCCTTATATTCTGTCAAGTCTAACCCGTCGTGCGCTCAAGAACCTGCGGTTCTTTCGCTCACGGGCTTCGCCCTCGCTATATCATAATCCTTCCGGATCTAACCCGTCGTGCCACTCAAGAACCTGCGGTTCTTTCGTTCACGGGCTTCGCCCTATCAAAACTGCCGCTGCCAAATTCGTCTGCAAGCAGCCGATTTGGCATCAACAGTTTTGGCACGACTCATTGCTGACGTGTACATTATAGCATGAATTTGGGGGTTGTGCATCTAATTTGCGTTTACGGTGCTGATAACGATTGCGTCGGCATTGACGCCGGTCTTGCGGATGACGATGTCTTCAATCTGGGCACGTTGGGCTTCGGTTAATTCCGTCGTATTGACTACAACGTCCACGCTGTCGCCGTCGATGCTGACAATCGCGTCAGAAAAACCTTTTGCTTCCAGTAAAATTTCCGCAGCGGTTTCTTTTTCCGCAATGTCCGTCATGGAAATCATATTATCGACCGCTTCCTGCTTCTGTGTCTCGCTGACATTGGCATTGTTGATGATGCCGAGCAGAGTTTCTTTGTTCTGCGCCCTGGTCTGCTCTTTTTGCAGTTTTGCCCCGGATAACGTTGACATTCCTGAAGATGCCGTAAATACCGCCTCGCCGGGCGTCTCTTCTTCAATACCCTCTGCGATTTCCATTTCCGCCGTATCACTATTGATAACTTCCACATCGCTGTCCAGACTTAGGATATCGCCGGATGCCTGTTCGATGTCTTCTTCCGACAAATCCAATAAAGCGCTATAATCCACGTCATTCTCCGCCAAGTCCAGATTTCCCATATCATCTGTTGCTATCCCGCCGTTCACTGTCATGATTTCTTCATCCGTTACTTTCGTTCCTGCGAAATTCAGGTAGCCTGCTACTGCAATCATCACTGCCAGCGCGGTAATCATTACCTGATTCTTCTTAATCATATTCTTCAAACCCGTCTCCCCTTTAACTATTTTTGCTTTTCATTTTTACTACTCTTATCTTATTCGTGTCCATACCAAATAATACCTGAATTGTCTCAATAATATTATCCTTTACAACTTCTGAATCACCGCCCTGGGCGATGACGACAACGCCTTCTACGACAGGCTGTATGATTTTCTGGACATAGGGTACGCTCTGTCCTGCCTCATTTACCGTATAGATCGTACTTTCCTGCGTCTGCCGTTCCGTAACGGTGCGGCTGCCTCCCTCTGCGTCCGTCTCTACCGTCTCTTTCACTTCTTCCGGGACATCTTTCCCCAAAATCCGCTCTTCCGATTCTTTCAACGTAATCAGGACTTCCACGTCCCCCGCCCCATCAATCCGGGACAAAGACTGCCGCAGTTTCTCTTCCCAATATCCCGTATAGGATAAATCGTAACCGGTATCCGCCTGTTGTAAAACTGCCGTATCCCCCTGCACCTGACTATTTTTCTCTATCATATCATTACCACTGTACGATATACCGGACTGTGACTGGCGGTCTGTCGTTTCTGAATCGAGCTTCTTAACAGGAATCGCAAGAATACACAATAAAATCCCTGCCAATATCATGATTAAAAGCTGGTCTTTCCGCAATTTAGTACCACCTGTTATTTTATTTATCATCCGCTTGAACTGTTCCATAGATGACAACCTCCATATATTCCTCTTCCATTCCCAAAATAGCGCAGCATTCTTTCCGTAGCCGCTCCGTGATATCGGTATCCTGTCCACCTTCCAGCGTATCCTGCCCTCCGCCCAAAGGCGTTTCCGTATGTCCTCCGGTATCGTCCGTTTGCAGGGTAACGCGCGGAATTTGAATCTTTTCTATTGCTTCTATCTCTGCTATTTCCGCTATTTCCGTAACTTCCCCGCTTTTCCTGATACCGGTGCCCATTTCCCCGCTTTCCTCATTCATACCGGAAGACTCGCCCATACCGAAATTCTCAGCCGCCCGCAAACCGCTCCTCTGCCGTAGCGCCACCCGCACCTTATCCAGCCTGTACTGTTCGCTGCCTTTTTCTTCCGGCATTTCCAGCTTCACGATAACATTTATGACCGTATACCCTTCCTCTGTAAGACCATCGTTTAATTTTTCTTTGATTTCTTCTTCCATATTCTTTACCAATGCCTCCGCTACCGTAGAAGACGCCTGAATATCCGCCTGGGAACCATCCATATCCAGCGCCCCCACGGACTCCGTTATCCAGGCTTCCCAATCGTCTGCTGTTTTTCCAAGCAATCTATACAGAGGATTTAAAAACTGCAGCAAAATCATGATACCGACAATCAGCCTGATATACTTCTCATACTTAGCTCCAGGGGCAAAATGAAGCACTGCCTGCGCGACTATCATAAAAATTCCGATTTTTTGAATGTTTTCTACCAATCCGTTCATGTCATCCCTCTATTCGTGGAACAGGCGGCAATTGCGATACCGATAATGAAAAGCCCAATTGCCGACAATGCCGCTTTTAACAGAATCAGGCTTCCATCCCCCACACGATTGGCACAATTAACCATCCTCTTATCACTGACAATGCCTATCAGCGCCGCACCCGCTTTCAATACGCCCGCCATCAACAGAATCTTGATAATCGGAAGAACGCAGATAAATATCATAACAATAGTTATGTAAATGCCGATGCTGTTTTTGATTAAAACCGCAGACCCGATTACCATTTCAAACATCCCTTCCGTCAGATTCCCGATACCTGGCACGATGGAAACCGCCTTTTTCAACGCAGAAGATTCCAAGGCATCTGTAATGGGGGATATCATCGACTGTAACAGGCTTAAACCTGTAATAATTCCAATCGTTATTTTAAGCAACCATTCCATTGCCTTTTGTAGAAAATCTAATAATAAATTCAGCCGTTCTTCCATCCAGACGCCGTTCATGATACCAAGCAGAATAAAACAATGAACCATCGGCAACAAAAACGACAAATAGAAATGCTCAATCAGATAGATGACCAGCAGGAATATCTGATAATATGCCGTTGCTGAAGCAGCTCCCGCAGCCGTCCCCACTGTCAGTATATAGGCTGGAATAAACAGTTTTATAAAAGTTATAACTTGATTTAACATTTCTTTTGCGATTGACGACATGCTCCCAAACGCCTTTAGAAGAATGACAATCAGCACAAGATAAATAAAATAAAAGGCGATATCCGATACCTGCCGACTCTGGAAAATATCCGCAAAATTAGCAAATAAAGCCGCTGTAACCCCCATAAACAGAATCAAGACAAAAAGTGTTTTGATTTCTCCAAGCTGCGCCTTGATGGTATTTCCCAGCTCCTGCAGCAACATTTTCACCGCTCCCATAATGTTTCCTTGTAGAATCAATGATAACACTTGTTTTCCATCAAAATGATATTCCGGGAAAAGCGTCTGGAATTTTTCTTCTGCAAGATCCATGTCCATATCCTGCCAGACGTCATTCTCCGTAGAAGCCTGTACCACCATCGGATTCATCCAGATAAGCCAAAATGCCATAGAAAATATCATAACAACTCTTCTATTTTTCAAACCAATAACCATGCCTTTCTATCAGTCTGCGACGTGGCTGCTTCCCATTATCCTGCCAGATTCTGAATACTTTCCATTAAAGCAAATAACACCGGCATACCGATTAAAAGAATATACATCTTCCCCATAGTTTCAACTTGTCCGGCAATTCCGCCATACCCTGCATCCCTACAGATACCAGAGCAAAATTCGCACACATAAGCGGCGCCGACTGCCTTAAACAAAACGGACAGATATTGGAAATTATCCCCCAGATAACTTTGCAGACTGCTCATATCACTGAGGATACGGGTAAAATAATTGACGGAATATCCCAGAATCAGCAGACAGATTGCCAGTCCTATGTAAATACCATATTCCGCCTTATAGCTTTTTAACGGCGCCGCCAGAAGCACGCCTATCAGTCCTATCAATCCAATCCTGATAATATCCATGCCAACTTGTCCCCCTTTTTTCCCTAAAATTGGTTCTATATTGCAAACAAATCCTGAATCATCATAAACAAATCGTAAATATATGGAAGAATCCAGGTCAATACCATAATCAGCCCCGCAAGACTGACCAAAAAAGCCTGTTCTTCCCTGCCGCTATGTTTCAATATCTGATTCAGAATCGTCACCAATATGCCGACCGCAGCAATTCTAAAAATAAGACTAACGCCCATTTTTCCCCCTTATGTATCTCTACAATAATAAAATGATAAGAAATAATCCCGCCATAATACTGACGCTCATAATGACCTTTGATTTACTCTCATATTCCGCTTCCGCCTGCCTGATATGTTCCGTAAGCATATCCAGGGATTGTCCGATATCCGCAGCCTGCATAGCTTCCTCCAAGATACCCAGATGTTCCGGCAAATTCTGTAAAATATCTTTTTCCTCTTCTTTTAAAGGCATTTCCTTCATAAATACCGCCATCTGTTCTTTCCAGATTCTCTCCAGCGCTGTACCGTCGTTTTCCTCCAGCCTCTGATAAATCGCCAGAAAAGCGCTTCGGTAAGGTTCTTCCATGCACCCTCCAAGAAGAAAACAGATTTCCGGCAGTGTCCGCTTCCCATATGCCATTTCACCCTGTATACGCAAAATAATCCGCCGAATCTCACGCAGCTCCCGGATACGCCCCTTTTCCTCCCACACCCTGTGGCTTCCAAGACCGATACATCCAGTCATCAACAATAATATTCCTGCCAGTTTCAGCATAGATTCCTCTCTCTATCATAGATTCCAATTACAATACACTTGTTATTTTTCTTTCCAAGCAGAAGATACCTGTCAAAAAGCCTTTCTCGCATGACATCTTTCATATATTCTTTCTCACATACTTCCTGTAATGAAAAGCCATGAATCGTAGCAAGCATCTTACAGCCGCACCGGATCGCCTGCTGCATCGCTTCCACATCTCCCATACTGCCCAGCTCATCCACTGCAAGAATATCCGGCGCCATAGAACGGATAAGCATCATCATGCCTTCCCGCTTCGGACAGGCGTCCATCACGTCCGTCCTCATGCCAATATCGTTTTGTGGTACTCCGAGAAAACTTCCCGCGATTTCCGACCTTTCATCCACCAGCCCCACATTCCTGCCCCTCCCATAAGGATTTCCCTGGGAGGCATTCCGCACCAAATCCCGCAGCATAGTCGTCTTTCCGCAGCCCGGTGGTGAGATAATCAGCGTATTTAAAAAGTTGCCATCCTGATACAGATAAGGGAGCGTTTCATCGGACACCCCTTTTACTTCATGCGCTATACGGATATTTAAATAACGGATGTATTTTATATTTCTGATTTGTTCCCTGTTTTCCAGGATAACCTGTCCAGAAAGTCCGATTCTGTGCCCGCCCGGAATGGTCATGAATCCCTGTCTGATTTCATCGGCAAAGGCATAGAGGGAATAATGACATACATGCGCCAATACGGCTTCCAGCTCTTTCTCATGGCTGTATACGGCATATGATGCATCTTTCATCAATTCCCCTTTCGTCGTAAGGAACCACTCTTCATTATCCATAAGTACCGTAACAGGCTGATTCACACGCAGACGGATTTCCTGCAGCTTATCTGCCCGCTCTGCCACCTTATCCCACTCTGCACGCATGAAGTCCGGGAAGATATGTAAAATTTCTTCTTTCCGCATTTCCATCGCCCCCTTATCTCAATATATGAAATGTTGTCCAAGTTATGCCTGATTTTTCTTTTGAAAATAGAAAGCGGACAGTCTGCATTACCGATTATAAGAATCGGGTGGAGACTGTCCGCTATTATTTGTTGCATTATTAAATAGATTATTGGCACTTTGTCATGC
This sequence comes from Muribaculaceae bacterium, assembly GCA_023663465.1. Taxonomy (GTDB): domain Bacteria; phylum Bacillota; class Clostridia; order Lachnospirales; family Lachnospiraceae; genus UBA3282. The sequence goes on from JAMPHJ010000015.1 coordinate 8,012, forward strand.
AATATCTTTTCATCTTCGTTGTACCTGTCTCTGAAATTTTTCCATCAGCAACCAATATTTTCAATAATGTTCTCGTTCTTGTCCTACCTACCTCCAACCACTCTGCCACATCCTCTACTTTATATTTGATACCCGGCTGCATTCGACTCAAAATCTGTTCCATTTGTTTATCCGTTTTTTCTGTCACTTTTTTTCTGTCACTTTTTTCTGTCACTTTTTTTCTGTCACTTTTTTCTGTCACTTTTTTAACCTCTGCATCGACAAATGACAGTTTTAAAATTGTTCTATCTGGTGCGTACTCTTCTATCACCTCTGGTGCAATCCATCCCTGATTCTCCCAAACGGAATAAATATCTGGCACACCACTGCCTGCCCGTTCCCCAATGCCAATCATATTCAGCATCTTCATAAGTGTCTTATTTCTTGGATCAGATATGCCGCCTTTCAGCATTTGTTTCTTTCCTGTGCGTATGCTTCCGGGATTTTCCATAATAATACTGTTAGCATCCTTTTTAATAACAATGCCACGCGGCAGATAAAAATCCGTATTCACAAGGCAATTTGCAAGCGCTTCCCTAATCGCCTTATGCACGGGCGTATCATCAATTCTCACTGCTCCATCCAGCTTAAAAGGTATTTTTACATCCTTAACCAGCTTTCCATACACCCTGAAAAAGAAATCAAACAGATTGCCCGTCCAATCTCCTGAACTAGATTGCAACCGGTCTGTCCATCGAATTGACGGATCCAATAATTCCCTAAAATCTAAAAAATAGTCTGGATATTCATATAAAATTTTATATTCATTTCCAAACATCAAAAGTCCTGCTGCCGTAGGGTGTAGCTTACCATCGGTACTAAGCACTTTTGCCGCTCCAATTCGCTCTAAATAATCCTCATCTTCTAACTGTTCCCATACATGCTCCCTCCGATATGCTATATGCCGATTTCGGTATGCATGTACCGTTTCCATATTAAGCACATCCATCTGCATATTCTCAAGAATTTTCATATCCATAGTGTCTTCCGTCTGGTCACGGAGCATTGCCTTTACCTCACTTGGCGTGCAATGATAATCTCCCTCCCAGTTTCTTCGGAAAGTTCCCCCGAACAGGTCATCATTGATATATACAGGTTTTTGCTCCCGTTTTGCTGCTGGAACATAAATAACCATTATTGTATCCTGATCCATTTGATATGTCTGTACATCTCTATCCAACAAAAAATTGGCACTCACTTTTTGTTTGTTATTCATCATATTCCAAAAATCTCTGCGCAGCTTATTTTCGTCCTGTAAACCTGTTGTATACCAGCTTCCATCCTCATTTTCTGCAACACCAAGAATAATCACGCCTCCATAACAATTAGCAAATGCCGAATAAGTACTCCATAAAGAATCCGGCAAGCCGCCTTTCGCTTTCTTGACTTCCCTTTTATTGTCTTCTTTATATTTATTAAATTGGGATAAATCGAACATCTGACACCTCCGAAGCCGATTTTATCGGCAATTATTTGTCTGTAAAACCTTCCCTTTTTCTATTTGATTTGTTTTGCTTCTGTTGTAAGCGATGCCGGACAAATCCAATATTTCATAATGTGGTCTTGATTTTTCCAGACTCCTTTTGGGAATAGATATCAATATAAGTCATCTTTATAATGGTCAACTTCAATAAACAATTATAACTTACCTTCGTTCAAATGTAAAAACACACTTTAGAATTCACCCTATCATTCCCAATTGTTATTTTTTTAACTCATTATATAATAGATGTCACTTTCCTGTTACACAATTTCTATCACATCATAAATTGCACTTAGACAATCTTCCGTTGTCAGAGCATTCTCATCTTCAAAATATATAGATGTAATATTAAGGTTCTTGCTTTGTTCTTGACTAATAATCGCCTCATCCAAAATATTCTCGATTTGATGTTCATCCGTCCTTGCAATATTTAATGCTCTTCTCCAATATTTAACAAAGTGATTTTTAAAATTAGAATAATCTGCATATAATCCACTAGGATTTCTATTGACATCATACATCATTGGATCATTACTCATTCTAACACACCTTCCTCATCAAACATCAGTTTATATTATATGTGCTAATAACCATTTGCTCAATTTTAACAATTTTTCAACTGCCGCCTCAATTCCCTAAACCCCTCCAACGCACTTTCCAAATTCTCTATAATATCATCTGCAAGCTCATTAGGATTCGGAAGATTGTCCAAGTCAGCAAGCGATTTATCTTTCAACCAAAAAATATCTAAGCTTGTCTTGTCCCGTTTTAAAATTTCATCCACGCTAAATCTACGCCAACGTCCTTCTGGGTTTTGTTCTGAGTAGGTTTCTTTACGTTCGTAACGGTTTTTCGGATTATAACATGATATAAACTCCTCTAAATCTTTATCTGTCATGGGATTCTGCCTTAATGTAAAATGAATATTGGTGCGAAAATCATATATCCAGACATCTTTTGTCTGGGTGTCTGCACTTGCCGGGCGTTTATCAAAGAAAATAACATTTGCCTTTACGCCCTGTTTATAAAAAATCCCTGTTGGAAGCCGCAGAATCGTATGTAAATCAGTAGTCTGCAATAAATTTCTACGAATCACTTCACCCGGACCGCCTTCAAATAATACATTATCAGGAACAACTACTGCTGCTTTTCCTGTCGGTTTCAAAATAGTATTGATATGTTGGACAAAATTTAATTGCTTATTGGAACTCGTTGTCCAAAAATCCTGTCTGTTGTAAACTAAATCTTCGCCCTCCTGCTTACCCTCTTCATTGGTAAACCGCAGTGCAGATTTCTTCCCAAAGGGCGGATTTGTTAAACAAAAATCTACCCGATATCCCGGATCTGTCAAAAGAGAATCTCCATGAACAATTGGCACTTTTCCATAAATGTCTCCGATATTGTGAAGATATAAATTCATTAATGCCATTTTAAAAGTCTCGGCTACAAGCTCATTCCCATAAAATGTCTGATTCTTTAAAAATTCTTTTTGTTCGCGGTCAAGCGTATAGTTATCCGGGTTAGAAATATAGTCCTGCGCCGCCAGAAAAAAACCGCCACTGCCACAACAAGGGTCTGCTATTGTTTTCATCGGTTCAGGCTGTACGCATTGTACCATTGCCCGGATAATCGGTCTTGGAGTAAAATACTGTCCCGCACCAGATTTTACATCCTCTGCATTTTTCTGCAGCAAACCCTCATAAATTTCGCCTTTAACATCTGATGACATGGAAACCCATTTTTCCTTATCTATCATCTGCACAATACGATATAAAATCGCGGCATTACTGATTTTATTCACAGAACCCTTGAAAATCTGCCCAAGGATTCCGCTCTGCTCTCCAAGTTTTTCAAGGGTTTTCTTATATTGATTTTCTAAGTCTGCCCCTGTTAGTGTGTTCATATCAGACCACGCATAACCTTTGGGAATACCTGTCTCTTTCTTATAGGGTGGTCTTGTATATTCATCTGACATTTTCAGGAAAATCAGATAAGTCAACTGCTCTAAATAATCACCATAGGAAACGCCATCATCGCGTAAAGGGTCACACATTCCCCATACTTTTGAAATTATAGTTGATGAATTATCACTCATGATGAGATTCTCCCTTCAAATGCGCTTTTTAATATGCTTTGGCGCATGGCTTCTACTTGTTGCAAAACATTATCTACTGCCTCAGCAATATTTTCATAAACAGACAATTTATTTTCCATATCAATTACTATCTTTCTCTGTCTTTCTTTATTGGAAACATATGGAATTTCTAATTCTCGTAACACTCTTAACCCTACAGTCTTTTGTGCCGTTCCCGTTGCTCCTTTTGATGCTTGTATATATACATCTGATGATTGGAGCGCATAATATAAAAATTTCTGAGTAATAATTTCATTCGGTCTAAGTAGGGCAATGTGACGCTGAAAGCAAAAATCCTTTTCAAAATCTATTAACACAGAAATCCCAAATGAGCCTGTAACTGTATAAAGTACATCTCCCTGTCTCGGCTTTCTTGTATCGGAAATAGCATCATAATAATCTTTTCCTACATAAGCCGTATCTTCCCAATCAATCATATGGTTATTAATGTTTGATATCATTATAAAAGGAATACCTTCTTTAGATTTTGGCGGTGGCATGTGGTCTCCATCCGTTATAGATTGGCAAACATCTTGAAGTTTAATATGTTCGCAGCCACTAAATGCCTCTTTTAATACAGCTTGACGATAAACGGTCAACTGCTGCTTTGTCTTTTGCAACAGTTGTTCTCCATTATCAAGCTGTGAAAAATTTTCCTCAATATATCTAACAATACGCTCCTGTTCACTTAATACAGGAACAGGCATTTCAATATTTAACAAATCTCTTTTGGCAAGACTGGGAATGGTTGTTGATTTATCTAACGCTTTAAAATTAAATGATTGACAAAAAAAGAATAGATATTTCGGAAGTACTTCCTTCTTCGGATATATTCCAAAGGCTGTATCAACATTCCAAAACCTTTCTTCTACATAAATAGGCGAATTTATTGTTCCCTTACGCCCCACTATTGTCGTACCTGCTTCACATAAAAAATCGTCTGCATATCCTATTACACCACCACTTCCATAAATTGGATATTTGCCATTTGGATTGACAACCTCTTTTTGATTTTTTCCACTAATAATCACAACAACATCTGCCCACTTTTTTTTAATCTGTTGCATCATAAATTACCGTTTCCTTTGTTTATCATTTTCGCTGATATAAACATCTTAAATTGAGTTCTTGATATACAAGCAAAAATAACTCATTATAGCTCGTTCATAATCATGCCACTAATTCCACATTCATTTCCATTAATATTTCTTCATACTGTTCGCCGAACACATCATAGAACCTTCCCAATCCGCCTTCTCTGTCAAATGGACTCAGTTCCAAATCTCCTGGTTCTATACTCAATGATGTTGCTATATGGTCTTTAATCAGACGAAGCCACTCCATCTGCTCGTCCGTAAAATGTACATTACCCGCATTGCGCTTCAATGTCCACTGCATAAAATTATAATTTACACGCTCCGCAAAAGGCACAAGTTTTTCTATGTATCCCGTTTCAAACCGAATCATGGAAATAAGGTCCGTAATTTGCGCCATTGTTCCACGCTTTACATTTTCCGGCTTTTTAATCGCATAACATTCCCACAAACGCTCTATGGTAATATTCCTAAGTTTCAGCTTCTCATACAACTTTTTTAACTGTTCAATCGCCATAGGCCGCTTTTGATATTTTTGGTCATAAATAATCTGCAGTGCATAAATCTCATCTTTATTTTCCTTAATATATTCTCTAAATGACGAAATTACTTTATCCGCATTCCCCTGTTGTTCCGCATCAAAACCTGCAAAAATTACAGAATCTATGTTTACACTATCAATAATCTGTTCATGGTTTCTTCTGACATTCTCGATAAATTCACGGACATCGGGATTATAAAATGGCATTACAGCTTCCTTTATCAGCTCTTTTTGCACTTCCTCCATTTTGATTTTTTCTGCTGTTTCCGGTTCTTCGTCTTCTTTAAGCATTACACCTGCCTTATTAGCTATGACATCATCATCAAACGCATCTAGTAAATGCTGCACCACAATTTCCGCCGAATTACCAACGATATTGCGAAACTTCTCCCTTTCCTTCTGTGTCATCTGAATGTTCAGACGAATAATCCTGTTTGCAAGTGAAGTTAATGTTTTTCCATCCTTAGCTCCCATAGCCACATTCAGCATCAACTCTTTCATACTTACTGTAGGTTTACTTTCTAACGGGCGTGTATCCGTCTTTTTTGACTTTGTAACGCCGACAGCGTCCACTATCACAAAATGATCTTTATTTCCTGTGGCAGAGCGCGTTACTTTCTGTAAATCATCTTTCCCTAATGAACGTGTTCCGCGTCCTTTCATTTGCTCAAAATAAGTCTGGCTCCGAACGTCACGCATGAAGATTAAGCATTCAATAGGTTTTACATCAATGCCAGTTGCAATCATGTCTACTGTAACTGCAACGCGGGGATTATAGCTGTTTCTAAATGCACTTAGTATCGTTTCCGGCTTTTCTACCCGACAGGTTATCTTTTGACAAAACTCATTTCCCTCGCCAAATACATCTCTGACAATCTGAACAATGTCGTCCGCGTGGCTATCTGATTTTGCAAAGACAAGCGTCTTTGGCACTTCATTTCTCCCCGGAAACAACTTTGTCGGCAAATTATCTTTGAAGGTCTGTATAACAGTGCGTATCTGGCTTGGATTGACAACCGACCTGTCAAGCTGTGTTTTGGTATAATCCAAATCTTCGTCCATCTGTTTCCAGCGTTTTGCCCTTGATAGGCGATTTCTATATTCAATAAGCTGTTTCATTACATGAGCGCCGTTTCTTCCCACTTCCGTCTCTATAAGAAAAACATCTTCTCCAACATTGACGCCATCAGCAATAGCCTGCTCCCTTGAATAATTACTGACCATATTTTGCTGAAAGAAACCTAATGTTCTCTTATCCGGCGTTGCAGAAAGCCCAATAATAAAAGCATCAAAATATTCCAACACCTGACTCCAGACATTATAAATAGACCGGTGGCATTCATCAACAATAATACAGTCAAAAAATTCCGGCGGATACTTTTCATTATAGACAACCTCTTTTACCGTTTGTACGACATCATAAGATTGTTCAAATAAGGATTCTTCCTCTGCGGATTCGTCTAATTCCTCGCCCTTTAAAATCGAATACATTCTTTGAATCGTACTAATGCAGACATGCACATCATCTGGAATATATGATTTTTTCAATCTGCACAAACCATATAAATTTGAGAAGCTCCGGGGATCATCATTGGGGTGATATGCACGAAATTCACTCTCTGCCTGCTCCCCAAGGCTTTTGGTATCCACCAGGAAAAGAATTCTCCTCATTTTCCCATACTTTAACAAACGATATGCCGCGGTTATAGCCGTAAATGTTTTTCCTGCTCCTGTTGCCATCTGTACCAGTGCTCTGGGTCTGTTATCTGAAAAAGACTCATCTAACTCATTAATTGCTTTTATCTGGCATTTGCGAAAACCTGTCGTATCTAATTCTGGAAAGTTTTTCAGATTATTCCGCACTGTATCCGGCTGCTCTAATAAATATTTTAATGTTTCTGGACGAAAAAAAGAAAACACCTCTCTGGAACGATATTTTTTATCATCGTAATCCGTAAATCTTGTAAGTGTTCCCGTTGCTTCATAAGCAAAACGAATCCGGTAGTCCACATTATTATACTTTAACTTGCTGTTCGCATAACGTTTTGATTGTTTTTCAGCCACAGTAATATTTTCGCCGGAATCATCCTTTTTCGCTTCAATTACTCCCACCGGACTTCCATCTACAAAAAGAACATAATCCACCGGTCCAGTACTTGTCGGAAATTCCCTGACTGCGACTCCGAGAGCTGCTATGGGATTGAATCGGCTCATATCCTGAATAAGCCAGCCGGCTTTCACAAGCTTTGTATCTATTTTTTCTCTTGCTTTTGTCTCTGGTGTCATAATTCAAGTCCCTCGCTTTTTCCGGTACATATTGCATGATGTTTCCAAAATCTTTCAATTTAATATTCCGTTATTTTCAATTACACATGAAGACCTACTGCAAAAAGAAGCTCCATCAACAATATGATGAGCAGAATGCCGTTTGCGTAGGTACGCTTTTTAAACAAATCTATAACATGAAAAACAATACACTGCAAAATGGATGCCACTAGGCATAAACTACCAAAATTGAAACATATAAACAAAAAAATACCGGTAATGCATATGAATGCAGCCACAGTATTCATTAATTTTATGTCCACCAGTCCGGCGATTGTCTCAGTACTAACAAATGGCTCGTAAATATATCGCCATGCAATTTTTGAATAGCGGGTGAAAAAGAATATTGCTACAACATAAGAAATAAAATAGGTAAATATCTTATTTTCCATCATGCAGGCAATGATTCCGATGAAATTAAGTATTGTTAAATAGGGCATGATTCCCTCCCAGTTCCTTCGGAAAGTTCCCCCGAACAGGTCATCATTGATATTTGTAGCTATGTAAACTTCGGTCATTTTTTTGACCGAAGTTTTCATTATTCACCCTGAAACCTTTATGAATCTTTACAATTGTAATTATATAGGTTCTATCTGCACAATATCTGTGGGATTAAAACCTTCCTTATATTCAATTCGATTTCTTTCAACTTTGCGACCTTCTAATAAGGTCTCGATTTTTATCGGAATCATGAAATCATCTCCATTTGATGCACAGCAAGCCATCTATAAATGTCTTTATCTTTTCCCTATACTAATCCCAGTACATCATATTATATCATTATATCCTTGCATTCTCCATATTTTTTGTACTTTAAATGTCGATAACTTATATGTTTTATTTTGCACTCCCGTTTTTAATCATTATTGTGCTATTTCGCTTATAATCTGAAAGACCTTTCAAAATATCTTTCGTGCGACTTTCTTTCAAATCCAGTAATTCACAGAAATCCCAAATTCCATACGCTTTTCCCTCTTTCATAAATGCAAGAACTTTATTATACTGCATTTGAGTCTTGTTGGTCACTTTTTTATCGTCGCTTTTTTATCGCCGTTTTTTACCGCCGTTTTTTTCATTTATCTTTTCTTTGTTTCTCCAAATACCATCTATACCCATACTCGATTATATATTCTGCGCAGCAGACGGTTGCAAAATCACAGTTGCGCAACTTCCCCTACTCCTTCCCCTGAAACCTCCTAATTTCCCTCAACCGTTCCCCGACTGCCGCTTCAACCCCCTGGCTTGTCGGGTAGTAGTAGCGGCGTCCGCGCATGGATTCGGGAAGGCATTCCATGTCGGTCAGTTTTTCTTCGGTATCGTGGGCATATTGATAGCCCTCGCCATACGCTAACTCTTTCATCAGTTTCGTCGGCGCGTTGCGCAGCTGCAAAGGAACCGGCTCCGCATTCTGGGTCCGTATCTCTTCTTTACAAGTCTCACACGCCCGGTAGAGGGCATTGGATTTCGGCGCCATTGCCAGATAGGTAACGGCGTGGGTCAGATGCACGTCGCACTCCGGCATCCCTAGGAAATGACATGCCTGATAGACGGCTACTGCCAGCGGCAGCGCATGGCTGTCCGCCATCCCTACATCTTCACTGGCAAAGCGAATCAGCCTTCTGGCAATATAAAGAGGATTCTCGCCGCCTTCCAGCATTCTTTGCATCCAGTAGATGGCGGCGTCCGGGTCGCTGTTGCGCATGGATTTATGTAAGGCGGATATCAGATTATAATGCTCTTCCCCTGCTTTATCGTACAGCAGCGATTTGCGGTTAATGCATTGGGACAGTCCTTCGTCGGTCACACGGATATCGCCCTGTGGTGTAATTTCTCCGTTTAACACCGCCATTTCCAGTGTATTTAGCGCTGTCCTGGCATCGCCGTTTGCAAAAACAGCAATAGCGCGCAGTTGTGTCTCGTTCATCTCAATTTTCTGTCCGGCAAATCCTTGAGGATTCTGTAGGGCGTTTTGTAAAAGCCGGACGATATCCTGTTCTTCCAATGCTTTTAACACAAAAACCCTGCATCTGGATAGCAGGGCGGCGTTTACCTCAAAAGAAGGATTTTCCGTAGTTGCGCCGATTAGTAGGATACTTCCTTTTTCCACAAAAGGCAGAAAGGCATCCTGTTGCGCTTTATTAAAGCGATGAATTTCATCTACAAACAAGACGGTCCGCATTCCCATCTTCCGCCCGGTTTCCGCCTGGTTCATGACTTCCTTGATTTCTTTGATACCGCTCGTGACCGCGCTGAAGTTGATAAATTCCGCTTTCGTTTTTTTGGCGATAATACCCGCCAGCGTCGTTTTCCCAACGCCGGGCGGCCCCCAGAATATCATGGAAGAAATCTGGTCTTTCTCGATAATCTGCCGGAGCATTTTGCCCGGTCCTAACAGGTGTTCCTGCCCGATAAACTCTTCAAGCCGCTGCGGACGCAGACGGCTGGCAAGGGGAATCGTCTCTGTTCTGTTGTCAAACAATGTCATTTGTTCCATAAAAATCCCTCACTCCTGCCTCACAAATCTGGGCAGCCCAGGAAGTGCCATACCAATTTTTACACATTACAAATTATTCTGTAGAAAGCTTGCAAGACCTTTTGCCGCTTCTTTCTCGTCGTCGCCTTCTATCTGCACGGTAATGGTATCGCCTTGGGCGGCGTCTAGTCCCATAACACCGAAAACGCTTTTCGCGTCCCCGTTTTTCCCTTGGCAGCTTACCTGTACTGCTGAACTGTATCTACTCGCTTCTCTGACCAGCAATCCTGCGGGTCTGGCGTGCATCCCGATTTCATTTTTAATCTGATATTGAAACTGTTCCATCTTGAATAATCCCGCCTTTCTTTGATTGTCCATTTTCTGTCCATAGTATCTCGCATTCGCAGGGGATTATTCCTATGACTAATTTTGCGACGTAAATCTTATCATCAAGCTTGCCAAATTTTCCTTATTATAATAGGATTTGTGTGTCAAAAGATACTTTTTGAATTGCGCTGGCATTTCTTTTCTATTTTGACAACAAAATCCTATCATTATCCAACTGTCTGCCGGCACAGAGCTGGAACTGTTTGAGCAAATCGTCTATTGTCAGCTGCGCTCTCTCTTCGCCGCTTACATCTAAGACGATGCTGCCGCCGTCCATCATCAGGGTGCGGTTTCCCAGCTCTAGCGCCTGATGCATATTATGTGTCACCATCAGGCAGGTGATTTTCCTTTCCGCTACAATGGTTTTGGTCAGCTCTAAGACTTTAGACGCTGTAGCGGGGTCCAACGCCGCCGTATGTTCATCCAGCAGCAGGATTTTGGGTGTTATCATCGTCGCCATCAGAAGCGTCAGCGCCTGTCGCTGTCCGCCGGATAAAAGTCCTACCGGTTGCTTGAGCCTGTCTTCTAACCCCATATCCAGCAGGGAAAGCTGCTCTTTAAACTTCTGTTTTTCCTTACTGCTGATGCGGCTGAAATACGCATGTCTGGCAGTGGAAGCGCGAAGGTATGCGAGCGCCATATTTTCCTCTATCGTCATATGGGGCGCAGTTCCCTTGAGAGGGTCCTGGAAAAGATGCCCGATGACTTTGCTTCTAAGATGCTCTTTCTGATAGGTAATATTCTCTTCATCCAGAAAAATCTGTCCCTCATCCACATAAAAATTCCCTGTAATGGCGTTAAACAACGTGGACTTACCGGCTCCGTTGCTTCCCACGATGGTCGCAAAGTCGCCGTCTTTTAACTCCAAAGAAACCCTATCGAGCGCCTTTTTTTCGTTTACGGTTCCGGGATAAAAGGTTTTCGAGATATTTTTAATAGTTAACATAACTTCCCTCCATCCTTCTTATTCATCCGTATGGAAGCGTTTTTTTGTCTGTAAAAAACGGCTTTTTCTTTCAGATACGGGAAGGAAATCGCAATCGCCACAATCAATGCAGAAACCAGTTTCAAAGCTTCCGCCGGAACGCTCATTCGCAATGCAACCGCCACAATAAAACGGTACAGGCAGCTTCCGAGGATAACTCCTGCGACCTTTTTCCAGATGCTTCCTTTTCCCATGATTGTCTCCCCGATAATTAGGCTGGCAAGCGCAATCGTAACCATTCCCGTCCCTAGATTTATGTCGCAGGATTTCTGATACTGTCCTAAAATCGCGCCGGATAACGCGGTCAACGCATTGGCGACACACAACCCCACCGTAATCATAAAAAGGGGATTGATACTAGAAGCCCGCACCATATGTTCGTTATCGCCCGTCGCGCGAATTGACAGCCCCAGCCTCGTATTCAAAAACGCAACAAGCAGGATACCGATGAGAATGACAATGACAAACACGATGAGAAATTTGTACCAGTCATTGTACCAGCCCGCGCCGATTCTGCCTTTTGCCAGACTGAAAATCGTATCACAGGCAAAAAGATTCACGGTAGACGAAAATCCCATCACTGCAATGTTCACCGTGTACAATCCCGTATTGACGATAATTCCGGCAAGGATGGAAGGGACTCCCATCCTCGTCTGCAAAAACGCCGTGATAAAGCCGGATAGGATTCCGGCTCCCATCGCCGCAAAAAGCGCCAGAAACGGATGCCCTGCCAGCGTCACCACCGCCCCCACGGCACAGCCTAATGTGAAACAGCCGTCCGTAGACAAATCCGCAATATTCAAAATACTAAAAGAAATAAACAATGCCAGCGCCACCAGGGAATAAATACACCCCAGCTCCAACGCGCTCTGTACGATTGATAACGTAAATATGGAAGCCATTTTGCGCCAATCCCTTTCTTACCGTTGATAGCAGAAAGCCCTTTACCGCTATCTGCCATCTATTTTCTGCGACCTTTTTCTACTGTTTTATTGAAATTCTTCCGCCGTCGTAATTTCTACCAAATCTGTGCACATTTCCTTGAATGAAGCATAGTCGATATTCAGCTGTGCTGCCGTATCTGTATTGACTGTAGCGATTCCGTTATCCATCGTCGTCACTGCCATAGTCGCCGGATCTACACCATTTACCAAAATATCCACTGCCATATCCGCCGTAACCGTTCCTAAGTCCACATAATTGACGCCATAGCCTAGAAACGCGCCGTTTAAAGCGAAAGAATCTGCGCCGCAGTAATGGGGAACGCCCGCGTCAATGAATTTCTCATAAATTGCCAGCTCTGCTGTCATGACATTATTGTCGGTGGGGGTAAAAACTGCTTCCGCTCCCGCTGCAATCAATGCGTCCGCCGCAAGGGATATTTCACCGTTATTCGTACCGGTCTTTTCTACTACTGTAACGCCTTTTTCCTCACAATATGCCTTTGCTGCCGCGATTGCCGCCGTAGAGGAATCCTGGCTTTTATCATACAAAAGCCCTACCGTGGCGATATCCGGGTTTGCCGCAAACATCAAATCCAAGACTGCATCTGTGTTTAACGCGTCAGAAGTTCCTGTGATATTGGCGCCGGGAGCGTTCATATCCGCCACAAGACCGGCTCCCACCGGGTCGGAAACCGCAGAAAATACAATCGGAATCAGACTGCCGTCTTCTTTTGGATTCTCCGCCGTCGCATTCTGCATTACCATCGCAGTTGGCGTAGCAACCGGAATGATTAAATCTACTTCCGATGCGATTAATTCCGTCGCAATCTGATTCATAGTCGTAGAATCCGCCTGTCCGTTGTAAGTATAGTCCGCATATTCAAATGTTACGCCAAGCTCCCCGCCTTTTACATCCAACTCCTCGCAGACTGCCGCAACAATCTGATTCAGGGAAGCATCGTCAACATACTGCACAATCCCGACTTTATAGCTTGCGCCATCTGTAGAAGCCCCTGCGTCTGTTTCCGCCCCGACGTCTGCATCTGCATCTGTTTCTGCGTCCGTCCCCGTGTCTGTGGGAACGTCCGCATTTTCCCCGGCGTCCGCTCCTGCATCTGCGCTGCTATCCGCACCGGAAGCTCCGTTTCCCGTATCGCCGCAGCCTGTCACCATCGCCGCCGTCGTCACAACTGCCAATAAGAATGCCAATGTTTTCTTTTTCATAATTTTTCTCCTCTCTTTTCCCAGTAATCCTAATCATACTGCTTTCTACTTCCGTGCGACATTTTTCTGCCCACGAAAAAACCATCCCAAGCATAGTATTGCCTGAGACGGTAATAAACTAATTATTATCGCGGTACCACTCAAATTGACTGCCTTTCCATGCAGCCCCCTCTTCTCATATACCAATCATATATGCCGCCTTGATAACGGGTACGGTTCCCGCCGAAACCTACTTGGGAAAAAACTGCCTCACAGCTTTCTTTCACATTTCAGTCCAGCCTCAAAAGCCCATTCAATATAAGTAACATACTGTCTTCCACCGCCAACAGCTCTCTGGAATGTTTTCCTTATATTTACTACTCTTTCTCACAGGTTTTTTATATTAACAAGAAATTTTCTTGTTTTTAATAATTTATTCTACAATAATCTATCTGTTACAAATTGTCAATACTATTTTTGTTGAAAATGTTGTATAATGATAACAGTGCGGCCGAAGGCTGACGTGTTGCGTATCCTGTACGTCAACACGACAATCAATACCAAAGCAGATAACTGCACCACAGAAAGGAAACTAGAATGAAACTGGATATGCACTGTCACACCAAAGAAGGATCGCCCGACGGCAAGGTGGCGCTTCTGGATAATATTGCCGTTTTAAAGCAAAAAGGATTTCAAGGAATGCTCATCAGCGACCACAATTCTTATAAAGCTTACCGCTACTACAAAACACTAGATAATCCGCCGCAGGATTTTACGATTCTCTGCGGAATCGAATATGATACGTTAGACGCCGGACACATTCTGATTATCATGCCCACGGGCATCCGTCCGAAAATCCTGGAGCTGCGCGGACTGCCGATTCTGTTTTTAATCGAAATCGTGCATCGCTATGGCGGCATCTTAGGTCCCGCCCATCCCTGCGGGGAAAAGTTTCTAAGCGCCTTCAATACGCGCCGGGGCAAAATGTTAAAAGACAGGCTGCTTCAAAAATTCGATTTCATCGAAGCCTTCAATGCCTGCGAAGACGATATTTCCAATGAATGCGCCAAATCCCTTGCAGCCCGGTATCACCTGCCGGAATTTGGCGGCAGCGATTCCCATAAGGCGGACTGCATCGGCCTCGGCTATACGCTGTTAGAAGAGGATATTTCCAATGAGACGGAACTCATCCAATACATCAAAGCAGGACGTCCTGTCATATCGGGCGGCATTCATTATCTCCATACGACGAAAGAGCGTCTGGGAAAGGCAAACGACATTTTAGTCTATTCCTTCTGGCTCTATAACAAATTCTTAGCGCTTCTTAGAAGCAAGGCGCGGAATCTGGAAATCGCCCAAAACCGGCTGCTTCAGCCCGTCGGATATCCGAACAGGAAATACATTACATTGACCAAAGATGAGTAAATAGGTTTCCCCTATTTACTCATTTTATCCATTACCATATTTTTGAGGCTTTCCAGAATATCTTTAAATTTCCTGGAGCTCATGTCGGGATTGTTCCGCAGCATGTCCCGCTTATAAAAATCCATAATTTCGTCCATATTTTTACGATTTTCCATATACATATTATAACGTGTGCGCAACTCTGCGATTTCATCCTTTACACTATCCACATAGGATCCCGGTGCATTCTGAATCGTATCTTTCAGGCTGGCGAAACGTTGTCCCAGACTTTCCGTCAAATCGTCTATTTTCAGCTCCCGTTCCTGCCGTTTTAACTCTTTATCTTCATTATTAAAAGCAATAATGACGTCCAGCCGCTTCTGCATCCGCTCCATTTCCTCTTTTACCCTCTGCATTTTAATCAGGATATTGCGCAAATCCAACGCCGTTTTAAAAGACAATGCAAAATCCACAGCTACATAAATCGTCAAAAACCATGTCAGATACCGCAGCGTTTTATCGGGAATAGATAAAACAAAGCGCTCAATCGGTCTATGGATGACCCTGGTCATCAGAATCGTCAGAAATCCCCACGCAATGGTGGAAGAAAGACAAATCCTGCCCTGAAAATTAAACTTCTTATCCGAATAATCCCAATACCTTACATTGAACAAGGCTTCCATCGCGATGCCGGTCACATACTCCAATGCCGTCGCACCGATACAGCCCGCAACATAAGTAAGCAGCACATGTTGTTGAAACGGCATGGACACAACAAACATCATGACCGCACCGCTTCCATATAGAGGTAAAAAAGGACCCCTTAAAAATCCCCGGTTAATGAAATGCCCGTCCTTAACAGAAACATAAGCAGACTCAAAACACCAACCGAGAAAACAATATAAATAAAAAATAAATAACCATTGTACCGCATGATATTGAAACATTTTTCCCCTGACGTAAAAACGGAAAAAAGGCTCCTCTAAACATAGACTCCCAAGGATACTCTCTCTTTTCCCTTTCTCGTTTCCCCCGCTAATCCATAGTATAGAAACTTTCCGTGCCCCCGCACCGTTACCGCATCTTTTTCCTTCAACTGATAACTGTTGTTTTCCATGATGATGCCGTTGACAAAAATCCTGCCGGTGCGAAACAGCGTAAGACTGTCGTTTCTTGAAATATTATATAGCTTTGCTATGACACCGTCAATTCTTAAAGAAGAAACCGTGACAAAAGTTTCCTGCGGCGTGGCTGTATGCAGCGATATCTCGGATTCTGCAATCTGACACCGGATATTCGTGTGTTTCACCCGGCACAGGTTCTCTGTCAGATAGGGGGCGATGCTCTGCTGACAGAACAAAACGCCGCCCTGCTCTTGCACAAAAATATCCCCTATCGTACTGCGCTCGATGCCCAGATTCATAATCGCCCCCAGAAAATCCCTATGAGTGAGGGCGTCTGCAAATTTCGGCGTCACCGGAAGCATTTCCAGACAGACAATCGGATACGCCTCTTCATAGCCCAGCGTTTCCAGAGAGCCAAACCGGATTATTTTCCTGTCACAGGCAGGTGCGCCCCCTTCCATATCCACGCCGGCATAGGCAAGCTCTTTTTTATTCTCATGAAAAACCTGCTGCTCCGACAAGCTCAGGAAGGGCGTATAGGTATAAACCCCTCTTTGATAGGATTTATCCGCCAGCTCGTATAATCTTTTCTTTAATTGTAATAACTCCTTCTCACCTGTTCCCGCCATTTTCTTTCCCAGCTCCCGTACTCCTACGCAATAGTATGCCGCCTATGCCAAAGGAAATCAATCCTATTCCAAACAAAATCAGCCCGTCGGAAACGCTGATTGTTTCCTGATAAAAGACCGGCAGGACATCCTGCAGCGTTTCGGGATAATAGGATATCAGCACGCTGAAAGCATTGTTGACAAAGTGCATCATCATCGACGGATAGATGCTTCCAGTCCTGTACACTACATAACAGAGTACCATACCTAGAAAACCTGTCGGGATGAATTTTACCAGACTCATATGATAAATGCCAAACAAAACCGCTACTATCATCATCGCTGGAAAGATACGATATTTTTCTTTCACAGAATGAAAGATAAATCCCCGAAACAGCATTTCCTCGCAGACAGCCGGCGCCAGCGCAATTACGATAAGAGATTCCAGGACGCCGCCACTCATGATACTTGAAAAAGTATCGTTAACCTGGCTTGTACTTTGCGGAAACAGCCTCATCAACCCATAGGATAATACGATGTTCACCAAAAACGCGCCCACAATCAGAAACAGACCGCCTAAGTATCCGCTAATCCCCGTTTTCTGAAAGCCATACGTCAGCCGGATATCTTTCTTCGTATACAATACCACCGCAAGCGGTACACAAAGCAGAATCATCTGGGTGCCAAAAACACCCGCCAGCCCGAATTTTAGCTGCAGCATACTGCCCGCATACAATACCAATACAATCGTAACCGCCACCACAAAGCCCACGTCGGACACGGTAGGTACGCCGCCCTTTTGCAGATTACTCCGCTTTTCAAAAAGCTGCAACCCCCCTTTGCCATCACCAAACAAAATCGCCTCGCTATCATAAATCTTACTTAAAAACAAGATTGCAAGCGCTGCATAGGCAATATTACTCAATAATACCATCGCAACCGTCATATAATCTATTTTAAAGAGAAGCATATTTTTAATCAACAGACAGATATTGGCAACCGGAATCATCGCCATCGTCTGCGTCAGCTCCACATTGGGGATAAAACCGATATACCCCGTAAACATCACAACTAACATCAGGGGCGTGATATAATTATTCGCTTCTTTATAACTTTTGGCAAAAGAAGTGACACACATGGTAATCGCACTGATAAACAGCGAAAAAGCGAAAATTGCCAGAATACACACTAAAATTGCCGGTAGAAACTGGGTCAGATCAATGGTCTGCATGGACATTTCCATATCCATAACCTGATACATATAAAACGCAATACCGCCCATCGAAAGAATGTTTAATAGCGCTGATATCATTCCGATGACCGCTACGGTCAAAAATTTGGACACAATCAACTGCCTATTCGTCACCGGCAGCGTCAGAATGGTTTCTAACGTCCCCCTTTCCCGCTCGCCCGCAGTCGTATCAATCGCAGGATACATCGTTCCCATCAGAAGACTGACAATCAGCATAAACGGTAAAATGGAACCCATAATACTGCCCAACGACTGCTCGCTGCTCGCCGTGTCCTGCCCCTCATACAAAACCGGCTCTAAAATTTCCTGCACGTTCAGACCCGCTTCCCTGATTTTTTCCTCCGTCATTTCTTCTCGAAATTCTTCAAAAGCATCCATGACAAGATTCATCGCATAGGAAGAATTGGTTTCTGACGAGAGATAGTAGATATCATACTGCAATTTCCCGTTTTCCATCCCTCCGGCGATGTAGACGTCGATTTCTTCCATTTCAAGCGCCGCTTCATAATCCTCGATACTTGCTGCGTCCACAATCTGAATCGAATAGCTGCTGCCTGACGTGTCTTCTTCCGTCTTATCCTGTGATTCTTCCGACAATTCCCCATCCGGCTCCTTTTCTCCCATATGCATCAGTTTCTCTAAAAAAGCGCCCTCATCCTCTGCTTCTATGACAACCCGGTAAGTCTGTTCCCCCATACTGGAAGAAATTGCCGCTACCACCTGCATAACGCCTATGAAAATAAGCGGATACAAAATCACCGGCACGACCAGCATCATAATCACGGTTTTCTTATCCCGAAATACATCTAACATTTCTTTTTTTACTAAGGTTCTAATGATTTTCGTGTTCATCCGTCATGCCCTCCCTGATTACAAGCTCCGTGAAAACATCCCGCAGACTCTTTTTCCCGGTCTGCTCCTTGAGACTTTCAGGCGTACCCTCGCTGATAATCCTACCCCGGTGAATCATAATGATTCTATCACATAAATATTCCGCCTCTTCCATATAATGGGTGGAATAGAGAATCATTTTGCCCTCTTCCCGCTCCCTTTTCATAAACTCAATAATCGCGGCGCTGCTTAAAATATCCAGTCCCAACGTAGGCTCGTCCAGAATATAAGTCTGCGGGTCATGTATAAGACACCTGGCTATGGAAGCCCGCTGCGTCTGTCCCGTCGAAAGCTTCTCTATCCGGTTATCAATAAAAGTATCCAGCGAAAGAATCTGGCTGATTTTTTCAATCTTTTTATCCACATCTTCCTTCGTCATCCCATAAATAGTCCCCAGCATTTCCAAGAGTTCCCTGGAAGAAAACCTGCCATAAAGCTTCGTATTGTTGGAAAGATAGCCGATATGTTTTTTTACCTCGATATCGTCGCGCATTTCTTTATCCCCGATGCGGATACTCACCGTCCCGCTTGTGGGTTTCATCAGTTTAGACATCATACGAAGAAGCGTCGTCTTGCCCGCACCGTTTGGACCCAGGATTCCCACGATTTCACCCGCCTTAATGGTCAGGGAAATTCCATCCACTGCATTGATATCGACTTTTTTATTTCTTTTCTCATTCTTGGTAAAAGTCTTTATCAGATTTTCCGCCACCATTCTATTCTCCATGATTTTCCTCATCCTCCTCTTCGTTTTCCAGACGTTCCTCTTTCTTATGGTGTATCGCCGCCGCTATCGACAATCCGCCGAAACAAAGCACAAATACCTGTATCATCATAAAAAGCCCTGTCATGACAGAACCGAGAAACCGCTGATAGTTACGATACGTTATCGCAAAAAAGAGAATGCCCGTGACGGCGCCCGCTATCAGACTGACCATCAGATTCGTACCAGGCGTCGGCGCCAGCTTCCTATCCCAGATACCGTTTTTCATACAGGCAATTACCGTATAGAAAGCAATACTCATAAAAACAATCCATTCTCCCGCCATCATTTCCGGGTGTTCCCGGCCATAAAGAAGCAGTTGGACAGACATCGCCGCCAAAAGCCCCCAGAAAGCAAGCCAGAAACCGTTGTGCTCGATTTCCAGCAATTTCTTTTCCTGCATTTCATCTAACCTGCTCTTACTCTTCTTCTTTTTCATCTTCCTCTTCCTCCCAAAATAAATCGTCAAGCTTTTTATCCAATACGCGGCAGATAGCGCGGCATAATTTAATCGTAGGATTATACTCCCCCTGCTCGATGGCGTTTATCGTCTGTCGGGAAACCCCGACCGCCTGTGCCAGCGCCTTCTGCGTCATGTCCTTCTCGGCACGCGCCACTTTAATTGCTATGTTTCTCGCCAACCCTTTTACCCCCCCCCTAAAATATCCGTCTATGAATGCGTTTTGCTTCTTGCGCTGATTTTTTGTGTCTTTTATTTTCTTGTCTGTGTGTTTTGGTCTGTACTGTACGTCTGTACTGCATATAAAGTTATCATATGTTGTACTTTTTGTCAACTATATTTTACATTTTGTTTTTTGGGTGGATAATGAGGATGAATTGCAATGCAAGATGGGGAATGATAAGGATAGGGGGATGGCGGGGCAGGACAGATAGAAATCCCACGAAAGCACTCTTTCGCGGGATTTCATCTTTTTCTAATCTGATATAATCTGGATTTCGTATAATCTAAAATTTATAACTCTTCACACGTCTTTATCTTATTATAAATTGCCAATCCACCGTTCCTGCCAAAAGAATGTAAACAATTCAGATATATTACCCTGGGAGTTTTCTCCTTTCCCTCCATTAATTTTTGGATTTGTTCTATCATTCCCTCGTACTCTGTTCCATCAAACAGTTTTTTTATAACTGCTCTTATACGCATCTTCTCTGTATAATCGGCAAAAAATCCACCAATATTTAAATTTTCACGCACCCGTCTCAACTCTTTTGTCCGTTCGCTGTTTTCATTACCGCTCACAATACCGTCTTCCACACAGACCGATAGTAAAACCCTGCGTTTATGCGCTGACTTTTTATCCCAGTAATCCCGTACTGCCTGAAATCCATTGTCATGACTAACTATTACAGCCGTTCCCTCAAATCCTCCGCCAAATAACTCTCCAAGTTTGGAAATTATATAAAAATCCAGTGCATTCTTTCCATTTTTATGCAACTTGCATACTTCAAAACCACAACCAGAATTTGTAATATCTTCCAGCCATCTACGTTCCATATTCTTTTTTGCCTCACTGTAAAAAATAATCACATAATCTGACGCATTCAGATAATGACAGCCTTTCATGCCCATATTTCCGACATTCTCGTAGTCAACTAAAAACAGCATATTTTGACCCCCTTTTAAAATAGTCAAATGCTTTCCTTTTATCCTTAACGTTATTATGCGCCTTGATATGTACCAAAAAACGGACTCAATGTGCAGCAGTTGCATAATCTAAACAGGGGGCTATTTTCTCTTAATATCTATCCAGCCGTAACTTCTCATTTCTTCCCGGAATGCACTTCTTCGTGGATACTTATCTTTATACGATGTCATAAGCTTCTGTTTTGCACCCAGCTCGCCCATAGACTCCCGCACCTCGCCTAACGCGGCAATATACGCCGCACATTCCCAATAATAGTTTCTGCGGTTTGCATTCATAATTCCTTCGGTCCGCTTTTCAAGCAGCTTCGTGATTTTTCTTATTGCACGGTCTCTAACATCAGATTCCATTAAAACCATAGATTTCCACTTTAAAAATATCTGGCCAAACAACTCTTTCTCACCTGTCTCTTCAAATCCGCAGGTGCCTTTTCGATATTCTTCTGCGGAAAATCTCATGGCGTCTTTTACCATATCTGCCATCGCGGCAATTCCCTTACCTTTCCACTGCCCCTCATACAAATATAACAGATACAAGGCTATCCCCGGTTTCATAAAAGTGCCGCTCCAGCCTAATGCTTCTGATTTACTCAATCCCTTGTCTAATACGTCCGCAAACTGTCCATCCAAAAATTTGAGCAATAAAACCATATTGCTGTCCGGTTTATTTTCTGCTCTCTCAGAAGGTGCGCAGCTTCTTTCATACATGCCGAAAGAAATTTCCTTTTTATGTACAGATAATTTCATGAAGACTTTTTGAAGCTCTTCCCTTTTCTTTTCACTTTCAAAGCCATTTAACAACACGCGAAGATAATTCAGCGCAGAGGTATCCGATTCATATGCCGCAAAATAGCACTTCCCCAGCAAAGACGGTTCCCTTCCTGTTTTTATAACATACTCAGCCGTTTTCAGCGCTGCTCTGCTGCGCATAATATATTTCTTTGATATCGTATCCATCGCTTTGATTCCTATGGATACCATGTCATTCGCTGCCGCATATTCCTCATTTTCTAATAGGTTCAAATACAATCCCGGATGGATGGCAGCATATTCTTCCGCATACTGGGCTGCCAAAGAAACATCATTCAACAACCCGA
This sequence comes from Muribaculaceae bacterium, assembly GCA_023663465.1. Classification (GTDB taxonomy): domain Bacteria; phylum Bacillota; class Clostridia; order Lachnospirales; family Lachnospiraceae; genus UBA3282. The sequence continues at coordinate 30,422 of JAMPHJ010000015.1, forward strand.
CCGCTTCCAATAGAAGACGGTCAGCATCACGCCCTGCCTTTTCTCCAAGACACTTAATCCAAAGCGTCAAAAAATTCCCAAAATCAGGCAGTTCATCATCACCATGCTGCATAACTTTTTCTAACGTGATTTCATCCATTTTTGCATTTGCAATCACTCCATATAATGCCTCCGGTCGTTTTGCGGGCGGCACAGCAAAATATGCACAATATGCCGTATCAAGAACAACCTGTTTCATGTCGCGGTGCAAAAGCTCATGATACACCATATCTTTAAATGATAATTCTTCTCCGCCGTACTCATTATCACATAAAATTTCCATCGAAAACATATCATTCCCAATTTCAAAGCCTTCTTGATAGCTTTCCATATCCATACAGGTATGCACAAAATCACAGGCTTCTTCTAACATTTCAGAAATACCACTGTCGTCCTCATAATAAAATTCTTCTTCACCGTCATCATACCAATCGTCATATTCTTCATTCAATATTCCAGTAAGCGTAATTTCCTGGGAACCGATATTCTCTAGGTTCTTTCGGATATGGCTATACATTTCCATAAATGCAGCGTCTTTTACTGTACCTTTATCTAATTCTTTTTCCATCCTTCCGCCCGCTGATTTCAGCCTTTCTAAAAAATCTTCCCTGCAATGCTCCGGGAAGCTCCTTCCGATATCATGAATAAAAGCGATAAGCTGTTCTGTTGAATATTGTCCTGTAAGGGTATCTATCTGGTTTAAAAAATTTGTTAGATTCATGGCTGGACTCCATTCTGTTAAAAATGCATTGCTTAGCTGCACACGCTTTTGTAGGTGAAAATTAATGATTCTCCCTGAATTTTGCAAATTCCTTTTCTGCATTTTGTACTCTTCCTGCCCCTATATCATCATAACCTTTTTGCAGTTTTGCATGTAATTGCTCAATTGTCATTCTATCAGCATTGATTATATCAGGGACTTTCGGCAGCGTTACTGCAAAGAGAATCGGATTTCCCCCTAAATTTAATGTTGCTGTTTTTTCCACAATACAATACCCCCGTTTCAATTGCATTGTAACGTTTTTGTCGTTACAAATCAAGATTTTGCCTGTAATCTAATAAAAATACCCATTCTATAGTTAAAACAAGTTTTCCAACATAATTATATTATCCTTTATCAACTACCAAAACTAAATCAGCCACATCTCTTAATTTTATTCTCTTGTAATTGCATCTTCCACAATCTTTATCAGATATTCTTTCCTTGATAAATCTCCCAAATCATCAAATATTGCATTATAGGCCACCAACGCCGTTCTAACATATTGTGCATTATTTTCAAACAATTCTCGATTAGGATTTAATCCAATCTCATCAGCATATTGACAGCAAAAAGTGAGCACTGATTTCAATCTTTATAAAGATAGATATCTCTCATAAACTTACCTTTCTTTTACTTTGTATTTTTTATCAAGATACCGTTTAATATCTGCCATCGTAACCTCACCGCGTTTTTCCTTCTCAATATATTCCTTAAATTCCTCTGTTGGTTCAAGCCCATCAACTTTTATCATGCCTATTGCATAATCCCAAGCCTGTGTGTTTGTCATTGTACTCCCTCCGTTTCTATCCATATTATTATGCTATAGGTAAATCCATCCTAAGAGATTCGTAAATTTCTGTCACCTCCTGTTTTAAAACTCTACCACACATAATTGAATTAACACCTATTTTGCCATAATATGCTCATTTCATATAGTAGCTGTTTTTCAGTCATTTTTATTACTATATATACACCTAATGTTAAATTCTATCAAGACAAGGCGAAAATGATGCCAGTACCATTATTTCAAACGATATGTTCTTGTTCTATTAGCTCCTAACGCTTCCATATCTTCCATCTCAAAGAGCAGCGCCCTTGTCCTAGTTACACTTAAACCAAGCACTTGGGCGATATCACTTGTTTTGGCAGTTTCATGTTCCTGCAAATATTCCCTGACTTTACTCATGTTTTCATTGGTTTTATTCATCTGCTTTATTTGCCTATCTTTTATCGCTTGTTTTTTATCGCTTGTTTTTATCGCTTGTTTTTTTATAAATTTTAAAGTCAGCGAAGTCCTATCAGGTGCAAAACTTTCCTCTATCACCGGTTCTTCCCAGCCTTCATCTTCCCATACATTAAAAATATTCGGTACTCCGCTCCCTGCATGTTCATAATCTATTTCTTCATATCATGATTAGATTCCAATATACTATCCATTAATCTATATCGTCTTGTCTTATTTACACCAATCGTTTTAATTCTGCCTTGTTTCTGTAATATCTGAAGTAACTGCCTTGCCCTGCGTTCTTTTATATTCAAAATTATGCAAATATCCCTACAAGAGCATTCTGATTGTGCCGATAAATATTGGAGTATCTTTTCTAACTGATGCTGCGTTTTTATCGGCATTTTTTTATCGGCATTTTTTATCGGCATTTTTTGGTCAGCATTTTGTGCCGATAAATTATTGCCGATATCTTCTGCATTATAATTCAAGTTTTTAAATATCAACCAAAATTCGGTATTGTTCGACTTAAACTCTGGTTTCATTTCCTCTGTATAGCGCTCCTGAAATTCATAGGAATCCAGAATTTTCTTAAAACCGCTGCCCCGGCGATCCATATATTTCAAACGGTTAAATATATCGGCAATAACGGGATTTCGTCTCTTCGATGATACATTTCTTAAATCTAAGTCCTGTACCTTGCGTCCATCCGGCATACCACCCGGAGAATAAATTTCTATCCTATCATCAAACATATCTATATGGACTTCACTTCCCAATTCCAGATAGTCCCTATGAATAAGTGCATTCACAATTCCTTCAAGAACAGCCGTATCTGGATAATCCGGCATTTCAATTCTTCCGTTTCCTGTTTTTTTCCATGCTTTCTTCGTATTTCTGGAAACAAAACTCATGCTGTCCTGCAAAAGATTTACAAGACCGCCGCTATATTCTTCATCATCAATCGCGTCAATCAACCCTGATGCCTTGTCCAAACCATTCCACCGCGTACAAAAAACTCTGGAATGACGAATCGGAGACTCATCCGCCAGCAATGCCCCGGCATTTGTAAGATTTCCTTCCCCGTCTATAATTCCCCAAGATTCATAGTCGCTGTCCTCAAAATCTTTTCCCGTATTATGCTTACATACTGAACGCAGTTTTGTAAATGCCATATTGGCAAATTTATAATTTGAAACCAAACTGTCATAAGAATGATTTGTTCCTCTAAGAACCAAACGTTTGAGTGTAATATTATCCGCTGGAACACTTTCATTTCCCAAACGAATATACGCAGTCATATTTCCTTCGCCCACATAGTAATAGGGTGTTTCTTTCCCTGCATAAACATCAAGAAGAAGCAGCTTCTTATCGCCCTCCGCGTGAAACCGTAAATTTACGTTCGGAATAGAGTCAATTTTGGTTTTAATTGTCTCACTGATAAACTCTGCGTCGGATTCAGCATCTTCTAACCCGATAACTTCATCATCATTGGCAATGCCCCAAATCAACGTGCCACCAAAACTATTCGCAAAGGCACTGACACTTTTCAACCAGCTCTTTACCTGCCTTCTTTCCACACTTCGCTTTTTATCGTATTCCGTTGTTTCTCCGATTAACGCTCTTAAATTGACCTGCATCTTCCCATCTTCCTCCCTTACAGCTAAATATAAGATTGAACTATACATTTTAGAGCTATACACTTTTTACCCACATTTCATTGTTCTTTGAAACCAACTTGTCCATTCATAAGTAGTGGTAATAGAAAATCACGCAAATCTTCAAGTTCTTTATTCTCACTAATTATATGCTTCATTTTATCTAACGAATCATTTATACTTTTCATAAAATTATCAGAAACCTTTTCGTGGGGTACAATAACATATTTATCTTTTAAAAACTTAAAATATCGTGAATATCCCTGACTCACTAAATCCATACTTAATATCTGCCTATATAAAATGTAATTTGGAACATTATTAACCGCTGAATTAATTATTTGTGTACCATCTGCCCCTCTTGCAAAAGCAAAATTTACATACTTAACATGTTTTGTGTGGTCACCAAAAACAATACAGGACTCTAAATTTAATAAATCATTTTCATTATCTGTATAACCACATATATACTTTAAACTCTGGTCAATGATTGGGTATTTATTACCTTTCCCATATTCATCCGACTTATATTTTTTGGTTATAGGTATTGAAGCTAATATATCTTGAATTTTTTTGATTGTCCACCCTTCCGGAATATCCCTTTTCAGTTCCTCATTCCACACCATTTTACCCCCAGAGGACTTATATGGTTTTCCATTCTCATCCGGGAAATCAAATTGTAAGAACCAATAGTCGTAGATGGTTTTTGCCATTGATTCTAGCTCTGAACTAATTTTATTATTATTGCGTATCTTACACTCAATCTGGTAAAACAAATCTCCTATTTTTACTTGCGTATCATAATCAGGCAGCAATAAATTAATATATGAAAATATCTCTTTATTAAAACTGGCTCGCAAGGTCATAACAGCTTTTGCATCAATTACTTTTCTAAAATAGGCGCTTCTAAGATAAAATGCCATAAATTTATCATATGTTATATCGTCTTGTAATGGTCTAAGTCTCTTTGCAAAACCACTAAAAGTAGCACAAGGATAATCTTTAACTGCAACACTACTCATTGCCAATTCATTTATTACTTCACTTGTTCTTGTCAAAAATATATCGCCCTTTTTTACCGAATATCTTTTTTGTTCTTCTTCAGACGTATCCATTTTTTCTGTTAAAATATCAGGTAGAATTGGATTATTATATATATCTTTAAAGGATACAAACGGTGCCCCATGCCCCGCCTGAAACTTTGATGTACTTATTCCTGAATCCATTTGATATAATTCATCAAATTTATATTCCTTTAGCTTACTCATACCTCAACTCCCCCAACCTATCCCGAATAGATTCCTCCAGCTTTTCCCCTTCCGCAAACAACCTATCCAATCTTTCCGCATACGCCGCCATGCGCTTATTAAAGTCTTCTTCCGATAACTCTATGTATTCAATCTTCACCTCAAAATACTGCCCTGCCGAAAAGGAATAGTTCTTTTCGGCAATCTTTTCATAAGACACTTTTACAGAGAAATCATCAATCATATCCTGCTGAATGAAAGTATCTTCGATTAATTTCACTTCTTTTTCATCCAAAACTGTTTTTTGATTCTTGCCGTCTTTTACTTTCCTGCCGAGCTTGGACGCATCAATCAGCATGATATCGCCGGCGGCATTGGACTTATCGATAAATAGCACCGATACATTCGTTCCGGTGTTGGCAAAAATATTGGACGGCATGGATATCACGCCTTTAAGCCATTTCTTCTCTACGATGGTCTGCCTGATAATTTTCTCGATTCCCGACTGCGCCGTAAGGAAACCGGTAGGCACGACAATCGCCGCTTTACCGTTTTCTTTCAGGCTCCAGAGGATATGCTGGATAAAGCATAGATAAATAGACATCGATTCTTTCTTGGCGTTCGGGATTTTCGGGATTCCGGCGAAAAATCTTCTAATACCGTCCCGCTCTTCCGATTCCGCCCACTTTTGTTCAATACCGTCCCTTGTAGAGGAAAAATCCATTTTAAAAGGCGGATTTGATGTAATATAGTCAAACCTTTTCACACCGGAAGAAGGGTCGTGCGGCACATTGTAATGCGCCGGAATATCAAGGGTATCGCCTTCGATAATATTATTCAGGGAATGCGTCAGTCCATTCAAAAGCATATTAATCCGTAGAAATCTAGACGATTTACCGGAAATATCCTGTGTATAAACCTGCGCCTTGTCACCGAAGGAGCCTTTTCCAAGCGCATTCGCCAAATGCAGAACCAGGGAGCCGGAACCTGCGGACGGGTCGTAAATCTCATATAATGTATCCTCAACGGGCGTCATATTGACAAGGATTTTGGCAATAATCGCGCTAATCGCCTGTGGGGTAAAATATTCTGCATATACGCCGCTTGCCACATTATAATCTTTAATCAGATACTCAAAAATCGTGGAATAGAAATCAAAATTTCCTTGAAACGCGTCCCCAAAATCAAACTTTTCCTGGCTGATAATACCGAAGATATTTTTCGCAAAATTATTTCTCTTAGAAACCTCTACATTTTCGGTTATTCTTGTAAACAAAGGCTTTCTGGCTACGTCCGCCGTTTCTACTGAAAAAGCCTCATTCTTTGTGTGATTGGAAATTCTTTCCAAAGCATCATCAAATAGTTTATAAAACTCCTTTATCTAAATGCTGCAGATTCTTATAAAAACATAACTGTTTTCTAAAGCTGGTTCAAAGCTGGAGTAGAGCTTTAGGACAGCTTTGGAACAATAATTATTCTTCCCTGCGCTCAAAGACAAACCATTTTTCATTCATATAAACTTCTATCGTATCCCCTTCCCCAAACTGATATCCAAATCCACTTCCAAAATTAGATTGATTATCTTCCATTGGAATTTCGCTTCCATCAACTGTAGCCGTTATTTGCCCATCCATATTACCACAACGAGCAATTGTGCTTTCTTTTCCTGTATCATAATACAGTTTACCATTTACCCTGACCATAGGTATTCTGTCCCACATAGTATTATTTTCTGCCTGTTCTATCACGGTAATTGTATACACCTTTCCTAATTGAGCAGGATATGATTCCATGATCCCTCCATTATAAGCAATCTCTACTAAATCACCGACTTGTAATTCAAGTTCTTCTTCATTTGATATGCTAAATTTATCTGCTGAATTAAGTTCCAACGAACCATCTACAGGTTTTACTAAAATTGTGTCATTGTTTCTTTCAATTACTGTTGCTTGAAATGTTACTGATACTTGACTATCATCTGCCTCATTCAGCATTTCTGTTATATAGAATCCTAAAGTAGGGGCTGGTTTATAAATTCCCTGATATGGTTGTGCTACATATTCTATATCTTCATCTTTGTAATAAAAAAGGATTATATTTTTATCAGTACAATTTAAACTTATTTCAATATAATCAGCAGTAACTGTAGCCTCATTTACCGGCTCTTTATTAGTTACTTCCATATCCATTAAAATACCAAGAAATTCATCAATAAATTCATCTGCCTCTCCTTCTGTGTTCGGCAAATATCCAACATTTTCTCCATCGGATACACCAATGGATATAATTTCTTCCCTATCTGGAAGTACGATTGGGTTGCCCTGTTTCCCGCATGCGCATAATGTAATGACAGCTAAACACCACAAATAAATACTGCTATATACTTTCTTTTTCATGATTGCCTCCTAAAATACTTTATGCTACTTTCCTATCTAAATAACTGCAAATTCGTATAAAGCTCGCTTAATATCTGGTCATAAAACGCTTTGACTTTCGCATCTAAATCGGATAAATCAGAAATCGAAAGCTTATGGAAGATTTCCTGGAGTAATTGGTCTAATTTAACGACTTTAATATCTTCGTTATTTTTGATTTCATGCCGGATCTCCCACACTGTCTTTTCAAACCTCTGATAGATTGGATTATCTGGCGTGAAGCGTCCTAAATCCAATATCAGAATCTTTGGCAATCGTATCAATATTCTCTTTTTAATGCGAAGCGTATAACCGTCAGCGATAGATTTGTCATAAAAATATTTATGAATATAATCCCCAAATTTCAGATTGAAGCGCTCTTTTCCGGACAATAGCGGTGCTCCTCCATGCCGGACAGGTTATTGTCACGACACACTTTTCCCGTTTTGCCAAAAAATGCCCGCAGGCAATCATTTCCACTGCTTACAGGCATTTTCTTATTCTTTCTTCATGAAATCTCTTATGCAATTTTCCTACACAAAACTAATAACTTCTTCCTTAGGTTTCGTCGTCTGCTCCACACTGACGGCATGAAGTACCGGACCTTCCCCGTTATAATCTGCAAAATACTCATTGGATACTTTGGCAGTTACTTTAATCCACTGTTTGTCCGTCAATGTATCCGCTTTATGATATTCACAGGCAAATCCAAGAAACGCCATATCCTCCGCGCAGCAGGTCAT
>JAMPHJ010000160.1 GCA_023663465.1 Muribaculaceae bacterium
AAGGTGTTTTCCCATTTCTATCTATTCTTTTTCCTACAAAAACTTTACCCTAGCTACAAAGTCTTTATCATATGATAATTTTTTGATGATAAACATCCCAAAATATGATATGATAGGTTCGCAGCGTATTATTTTTATTTTATGAAAGGGCTGCGTATTGAGGACGGGAACAAGGAAAAATAGAGATGCAGGAAGCAATTACAAAAGAGAAAGAATACAATATGACGTTTTGTATTTTATCCGGGATTGCCATGATTATGATTGTGGCGGGGCATGTGGGATATGATATTTTGACGTTTAACGGTCTGTTTCCTTATTATTCTTTCCATGTGCCGTTGTTTCTGTTTATATCCGGCTATTTTTATAAGGAGCGGGAAGAAGAGGCGCCGCTTGCTTATTGTAAAAGAAAGATAAAGAAGCTTCTACTGCCTTATTTTATCTGGAATCTTTTCTATGGAATCTTAGCGTGGGCATTGCGCTTTCGCGGGTTTTTAATCGGGTCTGAAATCAGTTTGCGGACGCTTTTTCTAGAACCTTTTATCAGCGGGTATCAATTCCTTTACAACTATGCGGCGTGGTTTGTTCCGACATTATTTATCATTGAGATGATGAATCTGTTGATGCGGCTGATTCTGCGAAAGCTGCGTCTGTATTATGAAGGGCTGATGCTGGCGGGAAGTCTGCTTGTCGGCATGTGCGTTATCTGGCTGGCGATTCACGGGCATGTATGGGGGCTTTACAAGATGCCGGGCAGGATTCTTCTGTTGTATCCGTGTTTCCAAATGGGGCGGTTTTACGCGCAAAAGCTGGAGCGGCATGATACGCTTGGGAATTTGCCGTATTTTTCAATTGTGATAGGCGTGCAGGTACTTCTGAATGTATGCTGTAACGGGCTGGCGTATAGCTGCGTCTGGTGCACGGGGTTTGCTAACGGACCGGTGATTCCATATGTGACAGCCGTGTCAGGAATTGCTTTCTGGTTAAGGGTAGCCAAAATCATGACGCCGCTTCTGGCAAAAATCCGTATGTAATTTATCTTGGAAAAAACACTTATGCCGTGATGATGCATCATGTGCTGGTCTTTATGGGGATTAAGGCGCTAATTGCGGCGTTGGCGGCAAATACAGCGTGGTTTGCGGATTTTGACAGGGCGCTTTATCTGGGGGATATCGATTATTATTATCTGGTGAGGGGTGCAGAGCATTTTAAAATGGTTTATCTGCTTGCCGGCGTGATTTTGCCGTTATTATTACAGTATGGCTTAGATTGTCTTTGGAAAAAAAGGCGGAAACAAAAAGGGGGTTTTTCGGATGGAATATGAGGGACTGCGTATTGTGATTAGCGCTCTGCTTCTGATTATCATGCTGCTTATAATAGGACTGCTTTATGGCGGGCTTTATCAGATGGCGCGCATAGAGAATTGGAATGGGACGAGGTATTGTTATTTGGGCTATGTGCCGATTCGGAAGGATGGGAGCGGTTTTGTTATCAGAATCGGGGAGCGAATGGTGGATTTGTCTTATACGACACGTTACCGGATTCGCCCCGGCAGCGTTTTTTGCCGCAGGAATCGTTATCGGGATGTTATCGTGTATGCGGACGGGGGAAGGGCGCATCTTGTGTTGGACGGCAAGGAGATGAAAACAGAGATTCCCTTTTAAGGAAAGTTTTGTTATACTAGACGGGTGAGACGTGTTTTAATGGGGGCAATAGATTGAAAAATAAGCTTGATAGCTTATTTTTCAATCGGCTATTTGTTTCTGGGTGAAAGCAAATAGCCATGATGGCAGACGCAAATTTGAGATTTGCGTCGCCTCTTCGCGACAAGTCGCTCAGAAATGAGGATTATGATGACAATAAGTCTTTGTATGATTGTGAAAAATGAAGAAAAACTGCTTGCAAGGTGCTTAGACAGCGTTGCGGGTATCATGGATGAAATCATTATCGTAGATACCGGTTCTACGGATAGGACAAAGGAAGTGGCGGCGCGTTATACGGACAAAATCTACGATTTTGAGTGGATAGGAGATTTTTCCGCAGCGAGGAATTTTGCCTTTTCCAAAGCGGGTATGGAGTATATTTATTCGGCGGACGCCGACGAGGTGCTGGATGAGGAAAACCGGCGGGCGTTTCTTCGGTTGAAGGAAGTCTTACTGCCAGAAATCGATATCGTGCAGATGTATTATGGGAATCAGTTGGATGGCGGAACGATTTATAATTATGATAAAGAGCTGCGTCCGAAGCTGTTTAAACGGGTAAGGAAGTTTATCTGGGCGGAGCCGATTCATGAGCAGGTGATACTGGAACCGGTGATTTATGACAGTGATGTCGTTATTACGCATATGCCGGAAGGGAATCATAAAGACAGGGATATTGCCGCTTTTGAGAAAATGACGAAAGAGGGCAGCCCTTTATCCGCCAGACTGCATAATATCTATGCCAAGGAACTGTTTATTTCCGGGGAAGATAAGGATTTTCTAAACGCGGAAGCCTTTTTTGAGAGTTCTTGCATGGATACGGCGCGGTCTTTGGATGAAATCAAGGAAGCCGCCTGTGTGACAGCGCGCGCGGCGCGTATCAGACAGGATATGGGAAAGTTTTTCAAGTATGCGTTAAAAGTGGTATCCTGCGGCGGCTGTGCGGAAATCTGCTGCGAGCTGGGAGCGTATTTCTTAGAATTACAGGATTTGGACGAAGCGATTGTATGGTTTTATAATGGTGCGTATGAAACAGAGAGTATTCTTAATATACATAGTAGTAAGGATATTCCGCTGCGCGGGCTTGCCGAATGCTATAGAAGAGCAGGAAATGTGGAACAGGCAGCGGCGTATGAGAAACTGAGTTGTTCTGTAGAATAGGGAATTGTGAAACGAATGTTCAAAAGTGCGTAGTTGTACAGAATATACAATCCAAAAGCAGGTACTGTGAAAACGCCGGTACTTAGATGCCGTATTTTGGCATCTTATGTACCGCTGCGTTTGAACCGTAGCGAGAGCGTGCCTGTGTTGGATTGTATATTCTGGGCAACGGACGGTTGCAAAACAACAGTTTCACAATAGCCTGCTCGATAGAAAGTGGAAAGGAAATGGAATTTACCAGATGAAGTGGGAAGAAAATGTCAGAAAGGCAGCGCCTTATGTGCCGGGGGAGCAGCCTCAGAAAAAAGGCGTTATCAAGCTAAATACGAATGAATGTCCCTATCCGCCGTCCCCGATGGTGGCAGAGGCATTGCAAACGATAGAGAGTCAGGATTTGCGGCTGTATCCGGAATTTCCAGAGCAGACGCCATTGACGGCGGAGCTTGCCGCTTATCATCATGTGGGGGATAAGCAGATTTTCGTGGGAGTCGGTTCCGATGATGTGTTATCGCTGGCGTTTCTGACTTTTTTTCAGTCGGGAAAACCGGTTTTATTCCCGGATATTACCTATTCTTTTTATGACGTATGGGCGGATATTTATCGGATTCCCTATAAGGTAAGGCAGTTAGATGAGCATTTTTGCATCAGAAAAGAAGACTATATGAGCGAAAACGGCGGCGTCATTTTCCCCAATCCCAACGCGCCTACGGGCGTTTTACTGGATGTGGATACAATAGAAGAAATTGTAGCGGCGAATCGGGACGTGGTAGTGATTGTGGACGAGGCATATATCGATTTCGGGGGTACGAGCAGTCTGTGCCTGTTGCCGAAGTACGATAATCTTCTGATTGTCAGGACCTTTTCCAAATCCCGCGCTATGGCAGGGGTCAGAATCGGCTATGCCATCGGCAATGAGAAGCTGATTCAATATCTGAATGATGTAAAATATTCTATCAACTCTTATACGATGAACCGCCCCGCTCTGGTACTTGGCGCAGCCGCGGTCAGGGACGATGCCTATTTTCAGGAAATTTGTCAGAAAATCGTCGCAACAAGAGAACGGACGGAAAGGAGACTGGGAGAGCTGGGATTTAGTTTCCCGCATTCTTATGGGAATTTTATTTTTGCTTCCCATGAGAGAGTCAGTGCACGGGAAATTTTCGAGAAACTGAAAGATTATGACATATATGTCAGATATTGGAATAAAAATAGAATAGATAACTATCTGCGCATAACCATCGGGACGGATGAGCAGATGGATATTCTTTTTGCGACGTTAAGTAAGATTTTGGAAGAGAAGTAAGAAATAAGAAGTAAATGAAGTGGGAAATAAAAGAAGTAGGAAATAAGAAATAAAAGAAGTAAGAAAAAGGGAAATATAGAAAGAAATAGGAAAATAGAAGAGGAGCAGGATTTATGGAAAGTCTGGCGGTTTGGTTTGCGAATACATTAGGAAAATTTGTATCAAGGGAAATTGTGATTTTTATCATCTCAATGGTGCCGATTCTGGAGCTGCGGGGCGGATTGCTTGTGGCATCGCTTCTGGACGTCTCGATTCTTACGGCGGTTCCGATTTGTATTATCGGTAATATTATTCCGATTCCGATTATCCTTTTGTTTATCAAAAAGATTTTTCAATGGCTGAAGAAAGTCAAGCTGTTTAAGAAATGGATTGAAAAGCTGGAATCGCGCGCACTCAGTAAAAGCGACTCCATAAAGAAATATGAGTTCTGGGGGCTTGTGCTGTTCGTAGGCATCCCGCTTCCCGGCACCGGCGCATGGACCGGCTCGCTTATCGCTGCACTTCTGGATATTGATTTTAAAAAGGCGATTCTGGCGGAGCTGCTTGGGATTGTGATTGCGACGGTTATTATGTCGGTGGCTTCTTATGGGTTGCTGGGAGCGTTGATTTCTTAGGATATGGATTGTGATTGCGTCGTGAGTGTTTATACTAGGACAGGTACAGAGGTAAGGAGTATCAGCAAGAAGTGATAAAATGTTAATTCACCGATGTAATACCTATTAGGATTCAGGCGTCAAAAGGCTCTTTTAGTTTATGAGAAGGGCAGATTGCACAAAATGTTCCGTTG
>JAMPHJ010000161.1 GCA_023663465.1 Muribaculaceae bacterium
CGGCATCTAAGTACCGGCGTTTTCACAGTACCTGCTTATGGATTGTATATTCTGCGCAACTACACAGTTCATATTTTTGAACTTTAATTTTGTAAGTATCTAAATTTATATAAAATGAGGAAGGAGTTTGTTTGGAAATGAATAAGGCAGATAAAATTTATGTAGCGGGTCACAGGGGGCTGGTGGGAAGTGCGATTGTCAGGAACCTGAAAGAAAAAGGGTATGAGAATATCATTGGCAGGACGCATAAGGAGCTAGACTTGAACGAACAGGCGGCAGTCAGGGCGTTTTTTGAGGAGGAAAGACCGGACGTCGTGGTGTTGGCGGCGGCAAAGGTGGGCGGCATCAATGCCAATAATACGACGCCCGCAGACTTTGCCTATGATAATATGCAGATTCAATGTAATGTCATCAAATGCTGTCATGATTTCCATGTGAAAAAGCTATTGTTTCTGGGAAGCACATGTATTTATCCGAGGATGGCGCCTCAGCCCATACCGGAGGACGCACTTTTGACGGGACCGTTGGAAGAGACGAATGAAGCCTATGCGATTGCCAAGATTGCGGGATTGGAAATGTGTAAATTTTTCAAGCGTCAGTACGGTGATGATTTCATTAGCTGTATGCCGACGAATCTTTACGGACCGTATGATAATTATGATTTAGAGGGCTCTCATGTCATGCCGGCGATGATTCGGAAATTTCACGAGGCGAAAGTGCAAGAGCAGCCGGAAGTAGAACTTTGGGGAACGGGCACACCGCTTCGGGAGTTTCTGTATGTGGACGATATGGCGGATGCCTGTGTATTTCTATTAGAGAATTACAGCGGGGAAAGTCATGTCAATATCGGAACCGGTAAAGAGGTAACGATTCGGGAACTGGCAGAGAAGATTAAACAGATTGTGGGGTATCAGGGGGAAATCGTCTGGAACAGCGATATGCCGGATGGAACGCCCCGTAAGCTGACGGACGTTACAAAGCTTCATGAGCTTGGCTGGCATCATAAAGTGGAGCTGGAAGAGGGAATCCGGCTGGCTTATGACTGGTTTAGGGAAAATGTAGATACAGCGAGGCTGTAGAAAATAGAAGTGTAGCTATTGTGGGAGCTTGTTGTGTAATTATATAGGATACTTATGGATTGTAAAAAGGGAGAATCATCATTATGAAGACATATGGAGTCATCCTGGCGGGCGGCGGCGGAACCCGTTTCTGGCCGCTCAGCAGAAAGGAGCTGCCCAAGCAGCTTCTCAATCTGACCGGAAAGGATTTGATGGTAAATGAAACCATTGACAGGTTGGAAGGCAATGTAGAAAAAGAGGATATTTTCGTGGTGACAAATAACACGCAGGCACAATTGATGCTGGATGCTACAGCCGGCAGAGTCCGCCCGGATCATGTTTTGTCGGAGCCGGCGGCAAGGAATACTGCGGCATGCATCGGCTATGCGGCAATGGAAATCCTGCAAAAATATGGGGACGGAATCATGTGCATCTTACCTTCCGACCATTACATCAAAAAAGTGGATATTTATAAAAAAGTAATCGGCAAGGCAATCCAGGTTGCGGAAAAAACAGACGCCCTTGTGACTGTCGGTATCCAGCCCACTTTTCCATCCACCGGCTACGGTTATATCTGTCATGGGGAAAGTAAGATGGAGGATTGCTATTACACGGTCAGACAGTTTGTGGAGAAACCGAATTTGCAGAAGGCAAAAGAATATCTGTTATCCGGGGAGTATCTGTGGAACAGCGGCATGTTTATCTGGAAAGCGTCTACTATAATACGTTATTTCGATAAATTGTTGCCGGATATTTATACCTGCCTTCAGACAATCGGAGCGGCGATGAATACGCCAAAAGAGAAAGAGGTCATCGAAAGGGTTTACGGGACGATTCCGAAGATTTCCATAGATTATGGGATTATGGAGCGCGCTGATAAAGTCTTGGTATTGGAAGGCGATTTCGGCTGGAGCGATGTGGGAAGCTGGGATGCACTGGAAGCTTTATATGATAAGGACGAGCACGGTAACATTACTTATGGAGAGCAGGTGCATATCGATACGCACGACTGTATTATTTATGCCAAGAGCAAGCTGGTGACGACGATAGGATTGGATAATGTCATCGTCGTGGAAACGGAAGATGCGGTGCTTGTCTGTGATAAGAACCGGGCGCAGGAAGTTAAGAAGATTGTGGACGTGCTGCAGGATAGCGACAAGCCGCAGTATTTGTAGGCAGGGCGATACCTTACAGTTTACAAAATTTGTCGTTTTGTGATATGCTTTTCCAAAATATACTGCCGCGAATTTGCATCTTGCGGCAGCAAATATCGCGGGCTGAGAAAGGAGCATGGTTATTGCAATGGGCAGTAGTATTGTGGAAAAGAGCGAAACGGAAGCGGTTATTTCGGGGCTGATGTTGGAGTTGGGGATACCGGCGCATCTTAGGGGATATCAATATCTGCGGACGGCAATCAGCATGTGCGTGGAGGATATGGAATTGATTGGCAGTGTGACCAAGCTGCTGTATCCCGATTTGGCGAAAAAATATATGACGACGGACCAGAAAATCGAAAGGGCTATCCGAAATGCGATAGAGGTTTCCTGGGAAAGAGGAAACGGGGAATTGTTTCAAAAGTTGTTCGGTTATGATAACAGCATAGGAAATAACAGACCGACCAACAGCGAATATATTGCTTCGGTTGCGGACTATGTACGGCTGGAGCAGGGAATGGTTTAAGAAAGTAATATAAGGATATAAAGGGGGCAGAGAAATGTTTTACAAAAGAGTGATGGCGGTGTTGTTATCAGCAGCGTTGACGGTATCTCTTGCGGCGTGCGGCACAAAACCTGCAGAGCAGGAAGAGCCAGTCGCAGAGCAGCAGGAAAGTGAAGAAAAAGAAGATGATGTTGCAGAAGCGGAGCCGGCGGATGAGGCAGGGGAAGAATCAGAAGAAGTATCCCAGGAAGTGGAGCCGTGGGCAAGAGAGGCTGTATTTTATCAGATTTTCGTGAGAAGTTTTTATGATGGAAACGGCGATGGAATCGGGGATTTCCAAGGGATTACGAAGAATATCGAATATCTGAAAGAGCTTGGGGCGGATGCCATCTGGCTGATGCCGATGTTTGAATCTTCCACTTATCACGGCTATGACGTGGTGGATTATTATAACGTGGAACAGGACTATGGCACGATGGAAGATTTCCAGGAATTGGTGGATGTATGCCATGAAAATGATATCAGGATTATCCTTGATTTTGTGGTCAATCATACCTCTTCTTATAATGAGTGGTTTCGAGATGCGCTCTCTAATCCCGAAAGCGAATACAGGGATTATTATCTGATTCAGGATACAGAGCCGGAAGATGCTTCCATGTGGTGGCAGGATGAAGAAACCGGAATGTATTATTATGGACATTATGATTCTATCATGCCTGATTTAAATTATGACAATGAGGCGGTGCATGAGAAGATAAAAGATGTGGCGGGCTTCTGGCTGGATAAAGGCGTAGACGGGTTCCGTCTGGACGGTTCCAATAATATCGACGAGGAAAATGAAAGCGCCACACATGCCTGGTGGCAGGAGTTTACCGGCTATGTAAAGGAAAAGAATCCAGAAGCGTTTATCGTCGGCGAGAACTGGTACAGCAATACGCAGTCGATTGCACCTTATTACGGCGATATGTATTCTTCTTTTGACTTCCCGCTGTGTGATAAGATAGCCAATATGACGGGAGGCAGCCAGACTGATGTGGTATCGCTTCTGGCGGATACGCATGAGAGTTATGCGGCGGCGGCGGAAGGTTCCGGCGGACTTGTTTCTTATTTTGCAGACTCTACGATGATTGGCAATCATGATATGGATAGGATTGCCACGAGGGCGGGCAGTCAGGAAAATGCGCGTCTGGCGGCGGCGCTGCTGATGACGCTGCCGGGTACACCGTTTATCTATTATGGGGATGAGCTGGGACAGTACGGACAGTCCCCGGATGGCAACAGAAGAGAGCCTTTTGACTGGTATGCTTCGGCAGAAGGGGAAGGCATGACGGTGATGCAGGGAACCTATTTTGACAATATGATTTATACTGTCGGCGGGGATGGCATTTCCTACGAGGAGGAAGCGGCGGATGAAAACAGTATGTTCCATTACTATAAGAAGCTGATTGCCATCCGAAAAGAAAATCCGATGCTGTTTTACGGAAACTATGAAACGATTGGTTTCAAGGAAGGCGCCTATGCATACACTGTGACGGATGAGACTTCATCGAACCGGCTGCTGGTGATTCATGCGCTGCGGGAAGACGTTTCTTTTACCCTTGGGAGTGCGGGAAAAGACCTTCTGGCAGGTACGGAATATGGAGCGGGCGATACCATCACGCTGCCGTCTAAAAATACTTTGATTTTACAATGTGAGGCGGAAGGGGAACTGCTTAGCGCGGATGAATTTTCTACAGACATTTCCGAAGGGGAATATACGATTACCGTTTCGGTTACGCTGCCGGAAAATACGCCGATGGATGAGAATGTGTACATCGTGGGAACGTTTAACGACTGGAACGAATGCGATGAAAATTACATCATGACGAGAACCTCCGAGACTGCCTGTGAAATCGAGCTTACCGCGGAAGCCTATTCTTCCATGGAATATAAATTCACAAGGGGAAGCTGGGATATGCGCGAGCAGAACGCCGCGGGCGAGGACTTAGTAGGACCGCTGCAGAAGCAGAACCGGGAGTATACGTTTGAAAGCGACGGGGACGTGCTGGAATGCACGATTGATAAGTGGTCGGATCTCTAATCTGAGAGCATCTGGAAAAAACAAAAATAGAAAGAAAATACGCAGAGGAAGGGAAATACGGTAAACGCATGAAAAATAAATAAAAGTAAAAAATCGACGAGTGATGTATTA
>JAMPHJ010000162.1 GCA_023663465.1 Muribaculaceae bacterium
GATATCGTGACAGTCGATAAAAAGGCATGGGGGATAAAAATGGACAAACGGATTACAGAAATACAGGAAGTATATGAAAACGGCGGCAGGAAGATAGTGCCAACGCTTGGCGACCCATTGCCGGATACTGTAGATTTATCAAATAATTAGCAGCGGGAAAGGGGAAAAGGAATGTCAGAGAATTACAGTTTTTTCATGTCAAAAGACCATGACAGGGTTTACAATGCAAAACATTGGGCAGATTATTTCCTGCCATTTTTCAAAACGGGCGTATTCAATGGGGATTTGCAGGTCGTGGCAGCCGGTGGAATGGCAGTAAAAATAAACACAGGATACGCATGGATTGACGGATATGCATACCACTTAAAGGATAGTCCGCTTGTGATTGATTTAGAGACAGCAAGCGGCAATCTGAACCGTATGGACAGCATTGTCCTGCGGCTGGACTTAACAAACCGCTGGATTAGGGCTTTTTGCAAGACAGGGAGCTATAACACGGGAACGCCGATACCGCCAGAGCCAGAGAAGACGGCGACGATACATGAGATAGTCATAGCACATGTTTCCGTAGCGGCGGGCGTGACGGAAATCACGCAGGATATGATTAGCGATACCCGGATGGACGGGGAAATCTGCGGCTGGGTATGCGGGACGGTGGAAGAGATTGACTTTTCGCAGATATATGCGCAGTTTCAGGCGTTTATGGAATCAAAAAGGTCAGAGCTGATAGAGAATGTGGATAGATATAAATCGTGGAAAGAGAATTTCACAGAGACACAGGAAAACACATTTAATCTCATGAACACGACGTATAATACGGAAATGACCGATTTCAAAAAGAACGCCGTCAAAGAATTTAACGGATGGTTCAACGGGAACACGGAAAACTGGAAGGAAGCCTATTTGGAATGGTTTAACAGATTGAACGAATGGGCAGAAGAGAAAAAAGGCACGTTTAACAGCTGGACGCAGGAGGAAACAGAAAGTTTTGCGGCATGGCTGCAATCCTGCATCAATCAGTGGGACAGCTGGTTTAATGGAAAGACGACCGGCTGGCAGGATGAGATTGAGAGATGGCGGGATAATTTAACAGAAAAGCTGACGGAAAATGAGGCAATAAACCTGCAGCTCCAAATCGGCAGCCTTTCAGATTTGAGAACCCAGACCAAGGAAAACCTGGCCGCCGCCGTAAACGAGCTGTACGGTCGTAACCTTAACACCATCGAGGAAATCCGGGACAATACAGACCCGGCTAAGACAGTAGGCGCAATGGCATTCAAGGAATATCTGGATGGCACTGGCATACCGCTGGCAGCGCCTTCCGGGGCAAGTGTCATAAACAAGGATGAAGCAGCAGAAATCCGCTGGACAGACCCGGAGGATATCATGAACGGCATAGAAACGGCGGCAGCCTGGGAAGGGACAATCCTCATAAGGAAAGCAGGGTCGCCGCCGGCAAATAAAGCGGATGGTACGATTTTACTGGATTCCAGGAACCGTAACGTATATAAAACGGCTGGCTTTACAGATAATGGGCTGACCAACGGCGAAACATATTATTATGGTATTTTCCCTTATACTACGCTGAGAAATTATACTTATGACTGCATAAAGACAATTACTCCGGCAGCAATCTATCCGTCTGCCGTATCGGATGTGCAGGTCAAGGAGGAAAATGCAAAAGTGACCATTACCTTCCAAAAGGACAGCACAGTCACGGAAGTAAAATGCGTATACAAGACAGGAAGCGCACCGGAAAGTGCAGAAGATGGCACGGTAATTTCAAATTTCACAAGCGGGGCAAGCATTACGGGTTTGATAAATGATGTGACATACTATTTCAGGCTTTATGCATATAACGCGAAGTGCCGAGAAACGGTAAGTGGATGGTATGCAGCGTTGCCGCATGAAGAGATAAAGATTGTCACATGGACAGATGGAACTGATTTGGAAATTGTAAAGATGTTGGAAGCACACTATGACGACAAAATCAATATATCAGATTACTGGGCGATAGGCGACGAGAGAGTGATACATCTTGATGCCATGGGGACGTGGGAGTCTGGGACAATGCTAAACAAAAATGGTGAGACACACACTGCACAGGATGTTACATTCGTGATTATTGGTTTTGACCACGATAATCTGGCGACTTCTGTCAACGGGCATACAAAGGCGGCTGTTTCGGTGCATATGAAGGATGGGTTAGAAACTCCTGGTATAATCGACAACGATTTTTATAATTACTACTACAAAGAAAAAAAAAGCTACACGCGGAGTTGGTCTGAATGCCACAGGAGGAAAAATTGGATAAATAGCATATTTAAGAACGCACTCCCGGAAATGATACAGGAGGCGATAAAGCCTGTAAAAAAAGTTACATGTATAACGAAATCCTCATGTTACAGTGGTACATGGTCAACGACAAAAGCTAGGGCGAAGGAAATAACGCAAGATAGCTGTTATCTGCTTTCGTGTTACGAAATCGGGCTGCTGACAATGAACGGCAAATACAATGAAGAGGGCGAAACCTATGAGTATTATAAAGTAGAAAGTAACCGGATAAAGCACAGGCCTTCGGATAATCAAGATTCACAATGGTGGCTGCGTTCTAATGACAGCGAAAGCAATTTTTACTGGATGGCATGCGCTATTGATGCGGTAGCATTAAAAACCTATCCAACATACAATGTTTATATCGCGGTCGGCTTTTCATTATAAACAATCCAAGGAAAGGGGACGGAAAAAATGGATGCAGAAACAGCAAAGGCAATCAATAATATTTCAAAACGCTTGAACAGCGTCGAGCAGAAGATGGAAAGTTACCTGCTTGAGAGACACGAGGAAAACAAGGAAGCGATAGCAACCACGGACGGCGGCGTAGTGGATATCGCGGACGTCGTAAGCGCACACGACGAAGCGATAGCGGAGCTTGCCGGGATAATATCGGTAATGAGTGAGGGTGAATAGGAAGGAGGGATGCAGGATGGTAAACTTTTATCTGAAACGTATCAGCAGCGGACTCATGGAAGTTGACGACATACCGCTGTTGTGGCGTGGGAAAGTGCGGGAGGAATACGAGAAGATATCCCGGCAGCAGGAAGAGGAGGAGTGAAAAGGTGACTGAAGCATTAATAACAGGTGCAGTGGCTATCATCGTAGGATTAATCAGCGGATTCTTCCAGACCCGGCAGGTACAGAAACAGAATGACAAGACCATAGCCCTGATTGACTACAAGCTGGACGAGCTGACCCGCCGGGTGGACAAGCACAACAACGTCATAGAGCGGACATACAAGCTTGAAGAGCTGACTGCCCTGCAGGAAGAAAAAATCAAGGTCGCGAACAACCGGATTAGGGATTTAGAGGAAGCAGCAAAATGAAGGGAAACAGAAGACCAAAACGCGGGAATTTCAGGACATTCACAAAAACATGGGTAAGCCGTCTCATGTACATAGCCGTTTTTGATATCCAGCTTTCCTATCTGCTGGCATTCCTGGGAAAAGAGCAGATAGCCGAAACATTATCAATAACGGTTGTTACAGAAATAATAGGGGTAATGGCGGTGTACTGCATGAAATCATTTTTTGAAACGAAAGAAAGTGAAAAGACAAGGTTAAAAGAAAAAGAAAGCTGCATGGACGCGGCGGAAAGCGGGGATGGGTATGAATGAAATTTTATTTGAGGTGTTAAAAGCAGTGATTATCATATCAGTCATGGTGGCAATGCGGTATCTTGTTCCGTGGATGAAAGAGCATACGGAGCTGGCAAAGAACCAGATGGTACAGGATATCGTCAGGGCAGCAGTACAGTATGCCGAGCAGATTTTCAAAAAAGAACCCGGAGCCGGGGCAGATAAAAAGGCGGTAGTCACGGAATTTCTCAAGAAGCTGCTTCTTGCAAAGAATATATCCATATCCGACGAGCAGCTGGACGCCCTGATAGAGTCGGCGGTGTATGCAATGAATAAGGCGGCGGCATGAAAAGGGAAAAGATGCCGCAGGTCATACTGCATATAGCACTGGCGGTGGCAGCAGTCATCCTGTCCCTGCTTCTGAATGGCGGGGCAGGGACAGAAGAAAAAACAACGGACGCCCGGAGCCGGATACAGCAGGAAAGCATAGTACAGGGCGGCTTCGGGGGATTTTGAAGGAGGAAACGGCATGGGGTTAAAAACAGGACAGGCAGGGCTGGATTTGATAAAAAAATTTGAGGGGTGCAGACTGACAGCGTACAAGTGCCCGGCGGGGATATGGACAATCGGCTATGGGCATACGGGCGGAGTCCAAACCGGACAGACGATTACCCAGGCACAGGCAGACGATTTGCTGAAAAAAGACCTAGCGAAATTTGAAGCAAATGTAAATAAGTACAGCAAATATGGATGGCGCCAGAATGAGTTTGATGCGCTTGTATCCTTTGCATT
>JAMPHJ010000163.1 GCA_023663465.1 Muribaculaceae bacterium
TTCTGCCAGTCTGCGGAAAGCAGATTGACAAAATTTTGTCAGCAAGTTTATTTTACCTAATTTGTCCACAAAATTCAAGATGTAAATCACAAATATTTGGAATTAAATGAGATTTTTTCCATAAATGCTAATTTGTAACAGATTGCTTCCAGTAAATGGACGCTTGGGACTTTGTTGTTTTGAACTTGCGGCTTTAAACTTTGTAGCTTTAAACTTTGTATCGCCGGGACTTGTCTTTTTCCATAAAATAAACTACACTGATATCAGTATGCCACAGGAGGATAGAAACTATGCCGATTACAGCAGATTATCATTTACATTCTTCATTTTCCGGCGATTCCGATACGCCAATGGAAGAAATGATTTTAGAAGGAATCCGTCTGGGTCTGACGAAAATGTGCTTTACGGAGCATCAAGACTACGACTATCCCGCCTTGGAAAACTTTCCTACAGGATATTTTGAATTAGATCCGGACTCTTATTATGAGGAATTTTTGAAACAAAAAGACGCCTACGCAGACCAAATCAGACTCTGTTTCGGCGTGGAGCTTGGGCTGCAGCCCCATCTTGGCGATAGAAACGCTGCTTTTGTCAAAGCCCACCCTTACGATTTCGTCATTGGCTCTTCCCATCTCTGCAATGGAAAGGATCCTGCCTTCCCGGATTTCTATCAGGGCAAAACGCAGAAAGAAGCCTACCGGGAATATTTTGAATCCATTCTGGATAATTTACAGACTTCCCCGGATTTCGATGTATACGGGCACCTTGACTATATCGTCCGCTATGGCCCTAACAAAGATGAGGGATACTCCTATGAACAATACCAGGATATCTTCGATGCTATTCTAGAAAAGCTGATTATAGACGGCAAAGGCATTGAAATCAACACGAAAGGGCTGACTGCGGGACTTCGGGACGTCCATCCCTGTACCGCTATCCTGCGCCGTTATAAAGAACTGGGCGGAGAGATTATCACCGTTGGTTCCGATGCCCATGCGCCTTTACAAATCGCCAGCCATTTTGAGCGCGCCGCCGCCGTTTTAAGTGAATGTGGATTCCGCTATTATACCACTTTTGAAGGGCGAAATGCTATCTTTCACCAGATATGAGCCGTCAAAAAAATTGACTTTTTCCCTAGCGTCTTTTACTTTTCTGAGAATCGCCGTCTTGGCATTGCTCTTCTGACTGCTGTTTACGCAGATAACATAGCTGCCTTCTTTGCCCGGAAGCGCTTTTTTAAATTTGATAAAAAAAGAGATGCCCGCGCCGAAGAAGGCTTTTTTAATAAGCTCTTTTGTTTCCTTATCATACACTTCGCACAATTCTATTTCATTATTTACTTTTACATGAGTTAATTTTGACTCTACCATTTTCTATCTTACTCCTTTTTACAGACCTGCAGCCTTTCGCACCTCTTTCTCTGCGCGGCCGCCTCTTCGTTCATTTCTCATTCTATGTATGGTTTCTATTAAAATATTCTATCCATATCGCAATTGAAATTTTAATTTTCGACCTTATCATAACACGGAAACTGTGAAAATAACGTGAAAGAAAACGGTAGATTTTCTTAATTTTTTCTTAGGATAAGCTAATTTCCCATAATGATGCCGCCGCCAAGCACATACCCGTCCTCGTAAAAGACGACTGCCTGTCCCGGTGTAATCGCCCTGACAGGCGCAAGAAAACTGCATTTTATCACATCTTCATCAACCCTTTCAAGAAAGCATCGCTCCCCTTTATGGGCATAACGTATTTTCGCCGTCACCTCTCTTGCCTGTATCAAGTCTTCCATTCCCATGAAATTCAGGTGATTGCACAAAAGAGAAGAACCAAACACATCCTCCGCCTCCCCGATGACGACTTCATTCATTTCGGGTCTGATCTGCGTCACAAACACGGGATGACCCAGAGCAAGATTCAGCCCTTTGCGCTGCCCGATAGTATAATGCGTGATTCCCTGATGTTTTCCTAGAATAACGCCTTCTTTCGTCACATAATTGCCTTCGCCCGGCGTCCTATCCGCCGCCATTTTCTCAATAAACGCTGCATAGTCATTGTCGGGAATGAAACAGATTTCCTGGCTGTCCGGCTTATGGGCAATGGGAAGCCCTGCCCGCTCTGCAATTCTGCGGACTTCCTCTTTGGTATACTCTCCTATCGGCATCAGCGTATGGCGCAGCTGCTCCTGCGTCAGATTATACAATGCATACGTCTGGTCTTTTGTCGTTGTGGCGGAAACGCCGATAGCATATCGCCCATTCGGGAGCATCAGAATCCTTGCATAATGTCCGGTTGCAATATAATCTGCGCCGATTTCCATGCTTCTTTGCAGCAAAGATTCCCATTTGACATAGCGGTTGCAGGCGATACAGGGATTGGGCGTCTGCCCGCTTAAATAGGCGTCTACAAAATAATCGATGACCTTTTCCTGAAATTCCTTTTTAAAATTCATCACATAATAGGGAATATCCAGTTTCTGCGCTACTGCCCTGGCATCTTCCACTGCGGACAATCCGCAACAGCCGCCATTTTCCGCCCTGTCTGCATCTTCATCCTGCCATATCTTCATCGTAACGCCGATTACCTCGTATCCCTGTTCTTTTAGTAAATACGCGGCGACGGAAGAATCCACCCCGCCGGACATTCCCACTACTACCTTTTTCTTCATTTTAATAACCACGCTCCCTTCTTAGCCTGCGAATCTGAGCAGCGTTGCAAGCGCTTTTGCACCCGACTTACCTGCAATAACATCTTTCTTAAATCTGTTTTCCTGCTGCACGATAGAAATCATATCATTGCGCCCGGTTCTGTTCTGCCCTTGGCTTTTTTTGCATACTATAAAATAATGAATTTCTCCGTTGGTGTTGTATGCAGCGTAAAAATCCTCTGTTCGTCGGAACCATTATTTTAACTGTCACCGGGCTTCTCAGTCGTTTTATCGGCTTTTTCTATCGAATCTTCCTCTCGAAAGTATTTGGCGCGGAAGGAATGGGCATTTACCAGCTGATTTCCCCGGTGCTTGCCCTCTCTTTTTCCCTGACCGTATCCGGTATGCAGACCGCCATTTCTAAATATGTGGCAAATGAAACCACGACCCATGACTATAAAACGTCTTTTAAAACCCTGTGGACGGGATTTTTATTCTCTATGGCGCTTTCTTTTGGCTGTATGGCTTTCATTTACCACTATTCCGAGTGGATAGCCGTTACGTTTCTGTTGGAAGAACGAACCGCACCGCTACTTCGTATTATATCACTTTCTATTCCAATGGCTACAGTCCATTCCTGTATTAACGGATATTTTTATGGAATTAAAAAGACGGCAGTTCCCGCCTTGTCCCAATTGACGGAGCAGATTGTTCGGGTAGGCTCTGTTTATCTGATTTACCATATCTGCGCAAAACAGGATATGGTTCCTACCATCAGCTTCGCGGTGGTCGGGCTCGTCATCGGGGAAGGGGCTTCCATGATTGTTTCTACCATCGCCATCCTCTACCGCCGCCACAGGATATCCTGCCAAAATGCGTCCGCCCGTTTTTCATCTGCTCCCATAAGCAGCTCCACGACCTATGGGACGATTCTGGGAAATCTGCTGCGGCTTTCCGTTCCTTTATCCGCAAACCGCATCATCATCAATATCCTGCAGAGTATTGAAGCGGTCTTCATTCCGAATCGATTAATGGCTTATGGGCTGAACAATGCGGACGCTTTGGGCGTATACGGCGTGCTGACCGGCATGAGTCTTCCTCTCGTCCTGTTTCCATCCGCCCTGACCAATTCCATTTCGGTCCTGCTGCTACCCATCGTTTCCGAAGCAGACGCAACCGGCAATCATACGACCGTAACCAAGGCGATTTTAAAATCCATCAAATACTGTCTGTTGCTGGGTTTTGGCTGCACCGCCCTTTTCTTACTATTCGGACGGACGGCGGGACGGCTTTTATACGACAGCGAGCTTGCCGGGAGTTTTATTCTGACACTCAGTTTTATCTGTCCCTTCCTATATATTGCAAGTATGCTCAACAGCATTTTAAATGGCCTGGGCAAAACCTCCCTGACCTTTCTCTACAGTATTATCAGTCTCCTGGTCCGTCTGGCATTCGTTTTTTTCACGATTCCCATCTGGGGCATCAAGGGATACTTATGGGGCATTCTGGCAAGCCAGATGACGCAGACGCTCCTCTGCACCATTTCCGCCCTGCGGATATCCCATAACATCAAGCATGGAAAACAGAAATCCTGAAGAAACCTACGGAAATCAATTTTCAGCCAGCATGTAGAAATTGAGGTGGCAGGACAGATAGAAATCCCGCGAAGGCGCGCTCTCGCTCCGTGAA
>JAMPHJ010000164.1 GCA_023663465.1 Muribaculaceae bacterium
CCGCTGGAACAGATACCCGGAAGTATGTTTCAACCGGCGTTGCCCCAAGCGCAAGGGAAGCGTCCTCATATTCCTTTGGAACAGCCATAAGCGCTGTAAGCGACACTTTGATAATCGAGGGCAATATCATAATAGCGAGTACGATCATCGCCGCGAACAGGCTGGCTCCGTCCGGGATATGAAAAAGGAGCCGTATCCCTGGAACAAGCGCCATCATTCCCACGAGTCCATAAACTACCGAAGGAATCCCTGCAAGAAGACTGACTGCCATCTCCAGAATCGTTTTTACCTTTGGCGGCGCAATCTTAGCAAGATAAACAGCCGTCATAAAACCAATCGGTACGCCGATAACGATTGCGCCAGCCGTACCGTAAATACTTGTAAGGATAAAAGGTAAAATCCCATACTGCGGCTGTGCTGCCATAGAAGCCCACTTTTTTCCAAAAAGGAAATTCCAAATGCCTATTTTGTGGATAGCTGGAATCCCCGATATGACAAGATAAACAGTAATTAAAAGTACGCAGCCAACCGTAATCAGACCAAGGATCAGGAAGATACCATGTATGGCATCCTCCATGACTCGTTTTCTGTTTTTCATTTGCTCCACCTTTCTGCCGGATTATTGACTAACCGGTACTGCACCCGCAGAAGATATCATCTCATCTGCTTCTGATGAAGTAACATAATCAAAGAATTTCTGTGCTGTTTCTGAAAGCTTCGTATCACTTTTGGTTACCAATACAAAAGGGCGCTGCACTACATAACTACCGTCTTTGATTGTTTCTTCCGTAGGTACAATACCTCCGATAGAAAGGGCTTTTACCGTTTCTTTTACAGAGGCAAGAGAAGCATATCCGATTGCCGCCGGATTACCCGCCACTGTCGTTATCACATCCCCGGTAGAGGTAAGCTCCTGCCGGTACTTACAGATATCTTCCGTACCCGTAATCGATTCAAAACCGTCTCTTGTACCGCTTCCTGCCTCACGCCCAATCAGGACGATTTCCAAATCCTTCCCGCCTATGTCCTTCCAGTTCATTATTTCGCCCGTATAAACCTTGTTAATCGTTTCAACGTCAAGGTCATTCACCGGATTATCAGGATTTACAATCATTGCAATCCCATCCAGGGCAAGTACCGTTTCAACCAACCCCTGCGCTTTTTCTTCTTCCTTCAGGTTACGACTAGAAAGCCCGATATCGCAGCGCCCTTCCGCTACCGCCGTAATCCCGGAACCGGAACCCGTAGGATTATAAGTAAAGGTTACGCCGGGATTGTTTTCCTCAAAAGCCTCACCTAAAACGCCGATGACTTTTTCCATAGAAGTTGAGCCGTCCGTAGATACCGTGCCGCCAGAAGCCGGACTGCTTGCAGAGGCCGCACTGCCGTTTGCTTTTCCGCATCCCGTCATAGCAACGAGCGCGAACGATAAAACAGTAATCAAAACACCAGATTTTTTCATAATACATTTTCTCCTTTTTGCTGTTATTTTGTTCTACGCTTACTATAATAGATACCGCGTGTAAAATCTAAAATGCAACTTTTGTCAGATTTATGTAAAATCTGTGGACAATTTTTGCAAATAGGACAACAAGCTTCCTTTTATAACATGAATATCATTGCCATATAAAGATCCACCATGACAAAACAGGTAGAAAACACGCCGCATAGGGCGATTTTCTACCTGTCGCTATTTCCACTTTCCTATTCTGCAATTTTTATGCCAATATCATTCCCTCAACCGCAGTGCCGTCTCAATAACGCTTGCTGCACACTGTTCCACTTCTGCTCTTGTCAGTCTAAATTCCGGCGTCTTGCCCTGCATCGCATTCAAGGCAAGTTTGTAATCGCCGCCACACCCCGGCATAAAGAGGTCGTTTCCGGCATGAAGGGTGGGCGCAGACTTTGCTATACGGTATTTGCCTTTGCTTCCCATCATGGACATTACCCAATCCGTCATAATCAGACCATCCCATCCCCATTCCTTCCGAATAACGGTTTTTAGGATATCTTCTCTCTCCGAGGTGTGCACCCCATTTAACAGATTATAGGAAGTCATCAGCGCTGCCGGTGCCGCTTCCGTTAAGCATATCTGGAAACCGCGCAGATAAATTTCCCGAAGCGCCCGTTCATTGACATTACTACTAGAATTAAATCTGTTTTTCTCCTGATTATTACAGCAGTAATGTTTGATGGTGACTCCGCGCCCTTTCTTTTTCTGTACGCCCTGTGTAATCGCTGCCGCAGTCTTTCCACTGATAAGCGGGTCTTCCGAATAATATTCAAAGTTTCTTCCGCACAAAGGGTTCCGGTGAATGTTAAGCGCAGGAGCCAGCCACAAATGCACGCCAAACAGTTCCATTTCATCCCCAACAATTTCCCCGCATGTATGGCAGACATCCAGATTCCAGCTCTGCGCTAAGCCTGTGCCGATTGGAATTGCGGTACAATATTGCTCCTGCACCTTTCCTTTCGGTTTCTTATCCAGTAATCCCATGATGTTTTTCGCTACAGGTCCCAGAAAATCACCTATACCCGCAGGAAGCGCGCTGCCTATGGCATGGGCGCCTTTTTCATCTCTCACATACTTCTGGGTAAGGCGCAGTCCGGCAGGTCCGTCCGCCATAACGATAAGCGGTACGCCCGCTACTCCCCCATAGGTTTCCCCGGCAGCGCCCGCTACGGTTACGGAAGCGCTGCCTATGGCGCTGATGGCTCCCATACCGCTTTTAAAACTTCCGATACAAAGTTTTACTAATTCTTCATCTGTAAGGGAAGCAGCAATCTTGACCGCACGCTCGGATGCTTTGGCAGCTTCCGGCCAGTGCAGTGTGGCAAAAGCATCGGCATTGATTTCCAGCAGCGGAAGGGATTCCTCTGCCTCGTCCGCTGTCTTATCTGGACGCCAGTCTGTAAAGTTTGCTTTTCCACCGACATTTGTAACTTTGCGGACACACACATCTTCTGAAAGCTGCATCATGGCGCATGCTTTTGTGTTGCGGCTGCTGTTTCCCACTCTGATAAGATACTTGCCCGCTTCCAATAGATATGATGCCGTTTCGGTATCATAAGACGCCAATTCTTCCAATCCGAAGGTAAGACGAAGCGTCTGTGTTTCCTTAGGACTTAATTCCTTCGTTTTGGCAAATGCCGCAAGGGTTTGATAGGGTTGATCCAGCTTTCCCCAAGGCACACTCACATAAACCTGTACGACTTCTTTGCCCGCATAATCGCCAATATTCGTAACGGGTACTTCCAGGATTGCTTTGGTTCCTTCCAGAGAACATTTTGCTTCCCCGATGGCAAATTCCGTATAGCCCAGACCATATCCGAAGGGATAGTCGGGTTCTTTCCCAATGCTGTCAAAATAACGATAACCTACATAAATTCCTTCTGTATAGTCCGTATCGTCCACGCAGCCAAACGTTCCCATACCGGCATAATCCTTCCATGCGCCCCATGTCGTCGTAAGTTTCCCGGACGGATAGCTTTTGCCAAGCAAAATATCTGCAAGCGCTCTGCCTGTCACCGCGCCAAGCTGTGACAAAATCAAAATATTCCCAACCTCTTTCACCGGACTTAAATCGATCATTCCGCCCACATTCAGGACAAGCATAAAATGCGCATAACGCCTGTTAAGCTCCAAAATATCCCTGATTTCTGTCTGCGTCAGAAACAAATCTCCTGCCTCTGCCTTCCTATCGTCTCCTTCCCCTGCATTACGGGCAAGCACATAGATTGCCACATCACCTGCCCCTGACAGTGGTAGTTGGTATTCCGGTTCCGCCATTGTTATGCCCATTCCAATCATTACTGCCATCGTATGCTGTTTTCTGGCTTCCTTCTTGACATCGGCAATAAACTTTTTGCGCGTATCCTCCCAGATATCATCATATGCATCTAACCAGTCTTTCGTCGTAACCGTAAAACCTACTTGTTCCAAACCCCTCTCGATAGTAATATAAAATCTGGAATTGACATCGCCCGAACCCGTGCCGCCTTTCACCGTTCTTCTCGCCCCGCTGCCATAAACGGCGATTTCTCCAGCTTCTTTTAACGGAAAATCCCCGTTCTTTTTCAAAAACAACGTACACTCTGGCGCAATCTTTCTCAAAATTCTTAAATGTTTTTTTTCATATTCATTTAATTTTCCCATAGAAACTCCCATTCTTACTCAGCCTGCGAGCTTGAAAGCCCCACAGGTACATAAGTA
>JAMPHJ010000165.1 GCA_023663465.1 Muribaculaceae bacterium
CTTCAACTTCTTTTGAATAAATCATGTGATAACTCCTTTCGATTATGTAATAATATTTGTTAACAGATTATCCGGCGCCATTCTCTGCGCCCTTCCATAATCTGTCATAACCGCTGTCTTTATTTTCGCACATTATAGAGAAAAAATCAACTGTTGGAATCTTATGGATAAAATTATCCGGTGTAATCTTTTATGACAAAATCATGCGGTCGTTTGCAAATTCGCCGCCGCTGACTTCTTCAAACTTCGCAAGCAAATCGGAAACTTTTAACTTTTTCTTCTCTTCCCCGCGCACATCGTAAATAATGTTTCCTTCATGCATCATAATCAGCCTGTTTCCATGCGCTATCGCATCTTTCATATTATGAGTGACCATAAGCGCCGTCAAGTGGTTTTCTTCTATGATTTTATCCGACAAAGCAAGCACTTTTGCCGCCGTTTTTGGGTCTAAGGCCGCCGTATGCTCATCTAAGAGTAAAAGTTCCGGTTTCTGCAGCGATGCCATTAACAGCGTGACCGCCTGTCTCTGCCCTCCTGAAAGAAGCCCCACCTTCGTTGACAATCTGTCTTCCAGACCTAAATCCAACGTTTTCAGTTGTTCTTTATATTGGTCTTTTTCTTTTTTGGTAACACCCCATCTCAGTGTGCGGGATTTGCCTCTCCTTGCCGCAATCGCCATATTTTCGTCTATCGACATGGTGGCTGCCGTACCCGTCATCGGATCCTGGAATACACGTCCGAGGTAGCTGGCGCGTTTATGCTCTGGAAGGGATGTAACGTCCTGTCCGCCAATCATGATGGAACCTTTATCAATATTCCACACACCGGCGATTGCATTGAGCATCGTAGACTTGCCGGCGCCATTTCCGCCGATAATCGTTACAAAATCACCTTCCTGCATATTGAGGGACAATCCGTCCAGGGCTACTTTTTCATTAATGGTTCCGGGATTGAACGTCTTATGGACGTCTTTTAATTCCAATGCGTATGTCATGATGCCGTTACCCCCTTCTTACCATATTTCCCTTTCAGATAAGGAATCGAAAGGAAAATTGCCACGACGATTGCCGAGAATAATTTCATATCATCCGAAGGCATCTTCAGCCATAATACAAAGGCGATAACGATATAGTAAACGACTGCTCCCGCAATGACCGCCAGCATCGTATAGGCAAAAGTAAAGCGTTTTCCTGCGCACAATTTTCCAAATAAAACCTCGCCGATAATGACTGCCGCAAGTCCGATGACGATGGCTCCGCGCCCCATATTGACGTCCGCCGCGCCCTGATACTGCGCATATAAACCGCCGCAAAGCCCCACAAGCCCATTGGATATCATCAAGGCAAGCACGGTATGGAAATTGGTATTGATCCCCTGCGCCTTCGCCATACTCTTATTGCATCCGGTGGCACGAATTGCAGACCCCTGCTCCGTCCCAAAATAACAATATAAGATTGCCACCAAAAGAATACAGCCGAGAATCACACCGCCGTAAAATTTAAACTTCATAGCGGCATCCCCCGAAATATAACGCAGCGACACTACCAACCGGTACTGATCCACATTAATCGCCTGATTCGACTTGCCCAGAATATTCAGATTAATGGAATATAAGGCTATCTGGGTCAGAATGCTGGACAAAATACCAGGAATCCCAAGTCCCGTATGCAATAGCCCCGTTACAAGACCTGCCGCCATTCCCGCTGCAAAAGCGGCAACTAAGGCAATCACCGGGCTGACCCCGGCGCGTATCAGCATAACTGCCACTGCGCCGCCGGTAGCAAGGGAACCGTCTACCGTTAAATCTGCAAAATCGAGAATCCTAAATGTTATGTAAACCCCAATTGCCATAACACCCCATATCAATCCCTGCGCACACGCCCCCGGCATTGCCCTTAAAAGTGACAGAGGCGATAAGGAAAATGATAATAAAATCATAGAAAATCCTCCTCTACGTCAAAATATGGGGATGGCAAATATGTCCTCCCCATATTTTATTCCTATTGTTTACTTGGCATTCCTATATGCAGATGAAATAAAATTTCTCATCCGTCAAACTTCTTATTCGCCAATTGCGACATAATCTTCCGGTACTTCAACGCTTAAAGCATCGCACAGCGTCTGATTATACTTTTTCACTACCTGGGGTGCAAACTGTACGTCCATTGTGGTGATATCCGCACCGTTTACAAGGATATCGTAAGCCATCTCACCCGCCGTATATCCGATATCATAATAGCTGATTGACAATGTTGCAACGCCGCAGCCTGCGCAAATGCCTTCTTCCCCTGCAATAACCGGTACGCCTGCCGGCTGGCATACGTTATTAACCGTTTCGGTATTGGAAGCCATCGTATTATCTGTAGGGATGTAAATGACATCACAATCCTGGCATGCGCTGGTAGCAACAGCCTGAATTTCATTGGAATCTGCAGCCGTATAGACTTCGTAAGCAATCCCGTCTTCTTCCAGGCAACTGCTGAAAATGTCCGCCTGATATTTGGAGTTTGCTTCTGCGGAGCAGTAAAGAATACCTACTTTTGCAGCATCCGGGAACAGTTCCACAAGCATATTTTCCTGCTCTTCGATGGGCGCCAAATCGGAAGTACCCGATACGTTGCTTCCCGTCGCACCTGTCCAGTCGGCAATATCAAGCGCTGTCGCATAATCCGTAATGGAAGTTCCCAAAATCGGAATCTGGTTTGTTGCCGCTGCCGCAGCCTGTAAGGGCGCCGTAGCGTTTGCAAGAATCAAATCCACATCATCTGTAACAAACTGGGTACAAATCGTTGCGCAGTTCGTCTGTTCCCCCTGGGCATTCTGGAAATCAAAAGTTACATTGCCTTCTCCAAGTTTCTCGGTAAGAGCCTCTTCAAAGCCCTTCGTAGCCGCATCCAGTGCGTCATGTTCTACAAGCTGGCAGATACCGATTCTGTAAACCTTGTCAGAAGATGCCGCATCAGCGCCTTCCCCTTCATCAGAAGAAGCGTTAGCGTCGCTTCCTTCGTCTACAGATTGTCCTTCCGTATCCGCTGTTTGTCCTGCATCCGCAGTTCCCTGCGCGCCAGAATCGTCATTGCCGCATCCTGTCAGCGCAGCGGCTGCCATAATGGCAGTCATACCTAAAGCCAGTACTTTCTTTTTCATAATACTTTCCTCCTCAATTCCATTTTGCATTTTTTCACTTTAATGTGTTAAAGTTACTATCTATCGTAGAAAATATACACGAAAAAAGTGATTTCGTCAACTACCCGATAAAATATTCTGAAATATCGATGCAATTTAACAGTCCCAGCGTGTTTTCATTCCGGCATTCCAGCCAGCCTGCGCTGCACCGGCACCAGCAGCGCAGGGAATAATTGAATATCTCTTCCGTCCGCCTCTCATGGGGGTCTGCTTTATTCATTTGGTTAAAAATACAATTCTCACAGGGCGTATCCCGATGTTGAATCGCCTTGTAACAGATATCCCCGATTTTAACATCTGGGGCGTGCATTAACACTTTTTTATTGACAAAACTCAGTTCATAAGTGTCCACATTGACAATGTAGACAAAACTATCCAGATTATCCAGCATTTCAATCTGAGTGGCAAAATCCTGTAACCTGTCCATCAGACCAATCTGCAAAATATGCGCTTCTAAAATCCTGAAGAGAGAGCGCAGCTCCTCCATGACGGTATCCTCAAACTCCAGTTGGACGTCTTCGTGATTTTCAAAGATAATTGCGCCCTGAAACTCCCCTTTGGAAGTAATCGGATAATAAAGCAGACTCTTGATGCCTTCCGACTGAAGATAATAGCGCAGCTCGTCTACAAGCACATCATATTCATGAATGATGCTGCAGTTTTTAAAGGAATCGTATAATACTTCATAAACGACTCGCCGCAGTTCATAGTGTTCCTTGCTTTCCAGTCCCATCTCATATCCGTGGACAGAAAACTGCACCTGCTTGGAAAGGGGCAGGCTGCCTTTTTCATTTCCGCAGATAAAGCCCCTATGAAATTTATAATGAACCGTTATTAATTCAATGACGGATTCCAGTGCAGACTCCAGTATGTCCTCTTCAAAGAGCACCTGCATAACCATGTCTTCCATGTTCCAGTCCAGTTCCATGCCTTTTTCTGCATCATAGGGCACGTTGTTGTGCTTTCTGGTAGCGTGGTATGCCAGTGTAAAGGCGGCATCATAG
>JAMPHJ010000166.1 GCA_023663465.1 Muribaculaceae bacterium
CTATCTGTCCTGCCGGTTCAATGTAAAAGAGCTGACTGAAAATTGATTTCCGTGAGGGTCTGATTTCATGATTTAGGATTGAAAATAAGCAACGCCGGATTCAAAAATATGCAAATCCTGTTCTCCGTAGATGTTCACTGCCACGCCGTCGCCCCTTCTCTCGGAATGCGCCATCTTGCCAAGGCAGCGCCCATCGGGAGACGTAATCCCCTCGATTGCCGCATAAGAGCCGTTGATATTCCAGTTTTCGTCCATCGACACGTTGCCGTCGATATCCGCATACTGGGTTGCAACCTGCCCCGCTGCGAAAAGTTTCTCTATCCATTCTTTAGAAGCGACGAAACGCCCTTCCCCATGGGACGCCGGGTTTCCATAAGTATTGCCCAGCTTCGCCCCTCTAAGCCAGGGAGATTTATCAGAAACTACTTTAATATATGCCATCTTGGAAATATGGCGGTTAATGATGTTAAAGGTCAGTGTCGGGGAATCCTCGCTCTGCCCCTGTATGTTACCGTAAGGAACAAGTCCCAGCTTGATTAACGCCTGGAAACCGTTACAAATCCCCAGCGCCAGACCGTCCCGTTCCTGCAATAATTTCATGACTGCTTCCTGCATTCTGGCATTCCGAAAAGCCGTAGCAAAGAATTTAGCGGAACCGTCCGGTTCGTCGCCCGCCGAAAAACCGCCGGGGAACATAATAATCTGCGCCTGTCCGATGGCGCGCTCAAATACTTCCACACTATCCCTGATATCTTCCGCGGTCAGATTCCTGAACACTTTCGTAATGACATCCGCCCCTGCATCCTCGAACGCCTTGGCGCTGTCGTATTCGCAATTCGTTCCCGGAAAGACCGGAATGAAAACAGTGGGTTTTGCGACCTTATTCTTGCAAATGTAAAGTTCTTTCGCCTGATACAGATTAGAAGCAATGACACTCTTATCTTTGCCCGCCGTATAAGGGAATACTTTATCCAATTTAGACGTCCAGGATAGAAGCGCCTCGTCCATCGTAATCTTTACATCACCATAGACGAAGGCTTGCGCCTCGCTTATCGTGCCAATCTGCGTAACCTCTAAACCTTCCCATGCTTTTTGATCCGCCTGCGTTTTAAGTTCCTGCGCTGCCTTGACCGGCATTTCCACAAGGATATTGCCCAGACCGTTTGCAAAAAGAAGCTCTGCTTCCACGTCCGCCTCTACCATGACGCCCAGCTTATTGCCAAATGCCATCTTAGAAAGCGCCGCCACAACGCCTTTGGCATCCACTGCATATGCCGCCGCAATTTTCTTTTCTGACATGAGTGTCAGTATATTATCATATAACTGCATGACTTTTTCAAATACGGGCAAATCGTATTCGTCTTTTGGAATCTGGAAATAAATGAGTTTATCGCCCGCTTTTTTCAGTTCGGGGCTGACGATATCCTGCTTCTTGGCGATATCCACCGCAAAGGATACCAGCGTTGGCGGCACATCGATATCATTAAACGTACCGGACATAGAATCTTTTCCTCCGATAGAGGGCAGTCCATAGGCAAGCTGCGCCCGGTATGCACCAAGCAGCGCCGCAAAAGGCTGGCTCCAACGCTTAGCATCCTGCGTCATGCGTCTGAAATATTCCTGGAAGGTAAAACGGATTTTATGATAGTCTCCGCCGTTTGCTACAATTTTCGCCATAGATTCCGTGACTGCATAAATCGCTCCATGATAAGGACTCCACGACGACAAATACGGGTCAAAGCCATAACTCATCATCGTTACGGTATCCGTCTTTCCTTCCATTACCGGAAGTTTCGCCACCATCGCCTGGGTTTCCGTCAACTGATATTTCCCGCCATAAGGCATGTATACGCTGCCCGCACCAATCGAAGCGTCGAACATTTCCACAAGTCCCTTCTGGGAACAGACGTTTAAATCCCCTAAAAGCGTCAGCCATGCGCCTTTGATATTTCCCTCTTTCAGCGCCTCGTCTACTTCTTTCGTCGCTATCTTGTGCAGATAATTCTCTTCCTTAACAGGCATGTCCACATGCACCGTCGTTTCCTGATGGGCGCCGTTGGTATCCAGAAATGCCCTGGAAATATTGACGATTTCCTTTCCACGCCATTTTAAAATCAGCCGGGGGTCTTTCGTCACATGCGCCACCGCAACAGCTTCCAGGTTTTCCTGCGCCGCATAGCCAAGGAATGCCTCTACATCTTCTGGCGCCACAACGACCGCCATTCTTTCCTGCGACTCGGAAATCGCCAGTTCCGTACCGTCCAGACCGGCATATTTTTTCGGCACTTTATCCAAATCCACGATCAGACCGTCCGCCAGCTCCCCGATTGCCACAGATACGCCGCCGGCGCCAAAATCGTTACATTTCTTAATCAGTCTGCTGACTTCCGCCCTACGGAAGAGTCTCTGAATCTTACGCTCCGTAGGCGCATTGCCCTTCTGCACCTCCGCCCCGCAGGTCTCGATGGAACTTTCCGTATGCACCTTGGAAGAACCCGTTGCGCCGCCGCAGCCGTCGCGCCCCGTCCTGCCGCCTAAAAGAATAATGATATCGCCGGGGTCCGATGTGGCGCGCACCACATTTTTCCTGGGAGCTGCCCCCATGACCGCGCCGATTTCCATTCTTTTCGCCACATAGTCGGGGTGATAGATTTCCTTCACCAGCCCCGTTGCAAGCCCAATCTGATTTCCATAGGAAGAGTAACCACTGGCAGCGCCCCGCACCAGCTTCTTCTGCGACAATTTTCCTTTCAGTGTGTCCGCCACCGGAACCGTCGGGTCCGCTGCGCCAGTTACGCGCATCGCCTGATACACATAACCCCTGCCGGAAAGCGGGTCACGGATGGCGCCGCCAAGACAAGTCGCCGCACCGCCGAAAGGCTCGATTTCCGTAGGATGGTTGTGGGTCTCGTTTTTGAAAAAGACAAGCCATTCTTCTTTGATGGGTCCGTTTCCATAGTCTATTTCCACCGGAACCACCACGGAACAGGCGTTGATTTCGTCGGACTGCTCCATATCTTCCAGTTTGCCGTCCTTTTTCAGCTTCCGCATTGCCAGAAGCGCCAAATCCATCAGACAGACAAACTTGTCCTCCCTGCCCGCGAAAATTTCTTCCCGCACGGCAAGATAATTCTCATAAGTATCCTTTATCGGCTTCTGATAATAGCCGTCCTCAAACGCAACCTCTTTTAACTCCGTCGAAAAAGTCGTATGACGGCAATGGTCCGACCAGTAAGTGTCCAGTACCCGGATTTCCGTCATGGTGGGATTACGCAATTCTTCCTTATTATAATAGCTGCGGATATGCTCGAAATCTTTCAGCGTCATGGCAAGCCCCAGCGTCTCATACAGTTTCTGAAACTCTGCTTCCGGCATGGTGCAGAATCCTTCCATGATGGCCACGTCCGCCGGCTCCTCATATACGGTAATCAGCGTGTCCGGTTTCACCATGTCCGTTTCCCTCGAATCCACCGGATTGATGCAATACGCTTTTATTTTCTCAAATTCATCCTCGCTAATCTGTCCCCTTATGATATAGGTAACAGCGGTGCGGATGACAGGTTCTTCATCCTCTTTCAAAAATTTCACACATTGCAGCGCAGAATCCGCCCTCTGGTCAAACTGCCCAGGCAGAAATTCCACACCAAACACCCTGCCATCTGCCGGAACCTCGATATTCTCTTCATACAAAATATCCACGGGCGGCTCGGAAAATACCGTTTTACATGCCTGTTCAAAAACTTCCCCGGATATATTTTCCACATCATACCGGATGAAAACCCTGACTTCCTTTACTCCCGTAATACCTAGATAACTTCCGATTTCTTCTTTCAGCTCCTTTGCTTTTACCGCAAAAGGGGGCTTTTTTTCTACATAAATACGCTTTACGTTTCCCATGATGAATTTGAATCCTCCGTATTTGATTCTTCGTGTTTAAATGTCCTGCTCTTATCGTAGCAAATTCTTCTTTATATTGCAAGAAAAAGCCTAGGCGAAAATACGTCAAAGAAAATATTTTAAAAGAAAATATTTTAGAAAAATTTCAACTATAAATTCTAAAAAATCCGATTTTCGTTAAATCTGCACAAAGAA
>JAMPHJ010000167.1 GCA_023663465.1 Muribaculaceae bacterium
CCGAAAGCTCCGCGCCTGTATCACATCCAGAAACTCTGCATAATTATCCTCGTCAGGAAAAGAAGTCGTAATATAGTAATCCTCTTCTTCGATGACATAGTAACTGAAAATCTCATACTTGCGCAGATAATGATCCGTCCCGGCTATCAGAATCACATCCCGGTCCGCTTCCTCCCAGAAATCTTCCCCAAATACGTCTTTCAGGGAACCGAACATTGTACGATTGAGCATACTATGACCATAGATTACCACATTTTGGTCTGCAAAAGACTGATTGCGGCAATCCATAAAAATACAGCCCGCCGTATTTTCTTCCCGCCGGAATGAATGATCCAGATAGTAAGCATTATCTCCCGTCTGCACGAGCGGATAATTTACGCACTGATGATTAAACAGAATCCATCCGACAGCGTCCGGGTTAAATTCCTGCAATTTCCCAAAATCAATCTGCACCCTGTCTGTTCCGGCGCCGGCTGCCTGTCCGGGTTTTCCATTGCCTTCCTCTTCAGCTTTCCCATCGGTTTTCTGTCTGGCTTTTCCATTGCTTTTCTGTTCAGCTTTTCCATCGTCCTGCATGACATAGCGGATGACTTCTTCGTTTTCCCTTTCATTTACCTCGATATCCCGCTGATAGAAGGAAATCATCGTCACCGAAAAAAGAAAGATTCCCAGACAAATTATCATGGAAGCGATGTAAGCAGTCTTCATCCTAATTCCCATTATTGTAACCATGTCTGCCGCCCCTGTTCTTCTTTTTCACCCACACAACTGTCAGAAGCAGCATGGAAAGCGCTGACAAAACCGCCGCTGCATACATCCAGGGAATCGGGCTGCCCGTCCGGGGATTCTGGATCATGTGGGAATCCTGGACTGTCTGAAGCTCCCAACCTGTCTGCCCATTCTCTACATATGATTCCAGGTATTCGTCTGGATTGGTCTGCTCCGCTGTCCCGCCCGCTTCGTTTTTCGGGCTGTCAGAAGGGGGATTTTCTATATTTCCCGGCTTGTCGGGTGTCCGGGGCGGCTCCGGGTCAGTGGGTTTTTCGATAGAATCCGGCTCGAACACTGCTTCTACGGTCACGTCATAATCCGGCATGACAAGCGTATTTTCCTCAATCTTCACCTGCTCTGACACATCATCCGTCCGCCACGCCTTGAAAGAATCCGCTTTCAGCCGGTACCCTTTGTCGGGAACAAGCTGCAGGGTAATCTGCATATCTTCTTCAAATAGTCCGTCAGACGCCGCGGGCGTATAAATGATTTCCCCATGCTCCGCCCTGGTGGTTAATTGAAAGCGGAAAACGCCCACCTTCACCGTACAGGAAGCCGCCGCGTGATAAGGCGATACGGTCGTCGCCGTAATAAGCGCCTTTCCCTCCCCTGTGGCAGTTACTAACCCATCTGCGTCCACCACTGCCACCGTCTCATCAGACGAAGTCCATACAACCTCTTTTACCGGCGCGTTGACAGGCGTCACCGTTTCTATCAGTTTCTCCGTCTCACCCGTGCTTTTCAGCGTAAGTTTATTCCGGTTAAGGCTCACATCCACCGCCCGTACCATGACGATTTTGTTCTCATAGGAAATCAGCGCATATTTTTCCATATTATCGGCATAAAGCTCTTTATCCTCTTCCAACCTGTCGCCGCACAGCCTGTCTAAATCACTCTGCGCAATCTGATAACTCCCGCCGGATATAATCATATCCCTGTAAGGGTGCGCGTCTTCATCGGGGCGGAGCCAGCGGGACAAACCCAGCTCCACGCCTTCCGTCAATTTTCCTATTAAGTGAATCGGGGCCGTCGCGTCTTTGCCCACGCTATCTTCCTCTCCGTCCAGATACAGATTATCAAACCGATCCGTCGTATTCCCGGCTGTATTGCCGAACACCCTGGGATTGCCCTGTAATTCTATGAGACTCTGCGGATTTCCCAGAATGCCGCCGCCATAGGAGCTTGCCGTATTGCCCGTAACCGTACCGCCAAAAAGTTTCAGATTCCCGCGGAGGATGGAAACGCCGCCGCCATTTTCCGCAGCATTCCCTTCAATCGTACCGCTCACCATCTGTAGCAGCGAAGCTCCTTCTCCCAGTACCAGAATGCCGCCGCCGTTTCCCGCCGTATTCCCCGCAATTCTGCAGCCCTGCAAAAGAACCGCGGCTGTCTGCGCACTACCAGACTTTCCGGCTATATAGACGCCGCCCCCGCCGGTGCGGTGCGCCCCGGCACGCTGTTCCCCGGCGCTTTCGCCTGACGCACTGCTTCCGGCATTTTCGCCTGTCGCGCGGTTTCCGGTAATTTCGCCGCCCTGTAACGCCACCATCCCGATATTCACATAGATGCCGCCGCCATCGACAGCCTCGCAATTCTCAATGCTGCCGCCCGCCATTCCAAACTGCGCCCGTGAATACGGCGTCGTATCACAATTAACCTCAACGCCACCGCCATGCCATGCCTTACAGTGGGTAATCCTAGAATCCCCATAGATAAAGGCAGCGCCCCTCCTGATGTTGATTCCGCCGCCACATAAGCTCTGCGATAGATTTTCTGCATTCTGCAATACCACACCGTCAACCATTCTTAAAATGCCGCCCTGCGTCACGCAGACCAGCGGATGGTACGCGGCAACGCCCTCATTTCTTCCGCCGTCCAGAATAATATCCCGCAATCTCAGCTCACCTTTCATAACGGTAAAAATCCTGCCAAGGTTCTTGCCATCGTTCGTATCCTGTGTCATATTCTTTATAGTATAAGGATTCTCTGCATTATAAGAAATGACTGTTATATACCCGGCTTTGGAAACTGTTATCCCCTCTGTCAGCGAAACATCTGACAACAGCACGACCGTCCCGCCGGCATAGACATTCCCGATTGCTTCCAGCAAAGTTCCTCTCTGCCATTCCCCGCCAGACCGAGCCTGCCACATCGCTTCATCCTGACTCTGTGGCTCTGCTTCCAGTTTATCCGCCTCTATCCTTTCTGTGCCATTATCCAATACACTTTCCACGATGACCGTAATCTGCGGCAGCCCGACGCCATCTTTGGGCACATAATTTTCCGGCAAAACAGCGGTAAACAAATAAGCTCCCTCTGTGTTTCCGTCATACTCCGGCTCGCAGCTCCATGTAACGCCTTCTATTATAATGACCGTTTCCGGCGGCTCTTCCGCTGTCTGCGTATTTTCCAAAGTTTCCACTGTAATTACATTTTCCGCATAATATTCCTGCATAGTAATGGTATATGTTTCCTGTGCCGCTTCCTCTACAATTTCCTCCGGCCAGGTATCCTGCCCATCCCCATTTTCTGTATC
The DNA here is from genome assembly GCA_023663465.1 of Muribaculaceae bacterium. Lineage (GTDB taxonomy): Bacteria > Bacillota > Clostridia > Lachnospirales > Lachnospiraceae > UBA3282. The sequence goes on from JAMPHJ010000167.1 coordinate 3,308, forward strand.
GGTGTTTTCTTCTGTGTCTTCTATATTTCCCACATCGGTATTTTCTTCTGTATCTTCTATATTTTCCGTATCAGTATTTTTTTCTGTGTCTTCTATATTTTCCGTATCGGTGCTTTCTTCTGTGTCTTCCATATCTTCCGCATCGGCGTTTTCTTCTGTGTCTTCTATATTTTCTGTATCGGTGTTTTCTCCTGTATTTTCCGTTACGCTGTCATCGCCAGTTTCCTCTTCATCAGAAGATTCCTCCTGCGTTTCTCCGCTTTCCGGCATAATCACCGCCGCTTCCAGCGTATCCGGCAGCAACAGTCCTTCTGCTTCCGTTCCCACCGGAACATCCTGTTCCCTAATATCCTCCGGTAATTCCGCAAAACCGGATACATGCAACACATCCTCCTTTCCCTGTGATTCTTCTGCAAAAGTGGACAATGTTTCAAGTATATTCGGATAAGCCGTAAACAGCAGACATAGGCAAAGCAAAACCGCCACGGCACGCAGACGCCTTTTCCTGTTTGATTTTATCCATGCAAGTTGTTCATCCATCCTTCCGTTATCTCCCTTCATCAAAAACCGTTCGTTTTGCATGACGGTTTTCTGCTCTTTGGTCTTCCTCATATAGAATATCAAAGAAAAATAAAAATACCAGAAGTTCAGTATAGAATGCATTTTTTTCGGTATACTTTGCAAGTTTCGGTTTGAGGAGCGGATTCTTACCTCGATTGCAAACCGACTTTCCCGTTTTGTAATCGAATTTCATATTTTGAA
>JAMPHJ010000168.1 GCA_023663465.1 Muribaculaceae bacterium
CCGGATCAAGGGACACTTCTGTCTGTCTTATTCCTACAATAAACTTACGCTATCGACTTTGTACCATAACTTTATAAACAGCCCTCAAAATGCTATACTAAACCATAGGAAAAAGAGAGGAGCAATATCCATGAACAATAAGATATTCCTTGTCGAAGACGATTCTTCTATCTGTGAAATGGTTGAAAATTATTTAAGCAGCGAGGGCTTTCTCACCCATGTTTTTTATAACGGCAGCGACGCCATCAGGGCATTTCGGTGCGATGCTGATTATGCGCTTGCCCTTATTGATTTGATGCTGCCGGATATAAGCGGTATGGAAATTATCAGGCAACTCCGCAAGATAAGTACTATTCCCATCATCATATTAACTGCCAAAGATAATGATACGGATAAATCGATGGGCTTAAATCTGGGGGCGGATGATTATGTGGTAAAGCCTTTTTCCCTAATTGAACTTACGGCAAGGATAAAGGCGAACATCAGACGGGCTAACCGGTATGGCAATCAGTCAGAACCTACAGTCATTCGGATAAAAGATTTGGAAATCAACCTTTTAGCTTATACAGCGAAAGCAGCCGGCGTTTCTCTGGATTTAACCCGGACAGAATTTGAAATCCTGCAGTTGTTAGCTTCCCATCCCGGACAGGCATTTTCAAAAGAAAAGCTATATGATTTGATTTGGAAAGAACCCTATTTCGGAAATGAAAATGTTCTAAACACCCATATCAACAGACTTCGCGCCAAATTGAAAAATGCTACGAATAGCGATACCGTATACATTAAAACTTTATGGGGCATCGGGTATAAGATGGAGGAAAAATAAATGACGATACTTCTTTCTTTTTTGGTTTTCCTACTGGCTATTTTGGTTTTATGGCAACAGGCAAAGCAGAAGACGATTGACAAAGAACTGTGCTATATTAAGGAGCGGCTTGCCCAGGCTTTTTACACCAGAGAAAATGCATATATTTTAGTGCCGTCTGAAAATTTACAGATAAAAGAACTTGCCGCCAAAATCAATCGCCTGCTAGATACATTTTATGCCCAGAAAGCGGAATACGAGCTATCCAGACAGGCTATGGTGCAGATGATGACAAATATTTCCCATGATCTGCGCACGCCCCTTACTGTCCTGAAAGGCTATAGCGAACTGCTTAACAGAGAAGCTGCACAAAAAGGAAATATTCAGGATATGGCAGCTAAAATTGACGAAAAAGCGGATGCGTTAGTCAGGACGATTGACGCCTATTTTACCATGTCCAAAATAACTTCCGGGGATATGAAAATAGACTTACAGTGGACGAATCTCTCGCAGATTTGCCATGAAGTCATTCTGGATTACTACGATATTCTGGAAGAGAAAAAGTACGATGTCGAGATAGACATAGGCTCTTCGCCGGAATATGCGTATGTGGACGTGGACGCTTTTAAAAGGATTCTGAAAAATCTGATTGACAATGCAATCCTACATGGCGGCAGTGGGAAATACCTTTCTTTGCGATTAAAAAGAATGCCTGGAAAAATAAGTATAGAAGTGGAGGATCATGGGCAGGGCATTTTAGAAAAAGACCAGGAACAGATTTTCTACCGAACTTACACAACAGCCCATAAAGGCTCTGGCAGCGGACTTGGGTTAACGATTGCGAAAAACCTCGCCTTGCAAATGGAAGCCGATATACTGCTCATGAGTGAACCGGGACGAAAAACAGTTTTTACACTGCAGTTGAAAAGTTAGAAAAAAGTTAGATTTCAGGTCAGGAAAAGAGAACTCTGTTTTGTATACTGTTATCTGAAAGGGGACATACAAAATGGAATATATTATGGAAACGCGGAATCTGGTCAAGTCCTATCAAAACAGAATTGTGGTGGACGCAGTAAATATCCATGTAAAGAAAGGGGAAATCTACGGCTTCGTCGGGCCAAACGGCGCAGGGAAAAGTACGGTGATGAAGATGCTTCTTAGCTTGACGCAGCCCGATTCCGGGGAAGTTATTATCTTTGGTGAAAAAAACGGCGACAATCATTATGAGTGTTTAAAACGAATTGGCTCTATTATCGAAAGTCCTTATTTCTATGAGAAAATCACCGGACGCCAGAATTTGGATCTGCATTGTGAATATATGGGATTTCACAACAAAGAACGGATTGACGAAGCGCTGCGTCTGGTTGATCTACAGGATATTGAAAAAAAGGCTGTTTCCCACTATTCTATGGGCATGAAACAGCGTCTTGCGATTGCCAGGGCAATTTTGACCAAGCCGGAGTTTTTGATTTTAGATGAGCCAATCAATGCCCTTGACCCGGAGGGTATCCGGGAAATGCGGACACTCTTCCGCCGTCTCAATCAGGAATATGGCACTACCATTTTTATTTCCAGCCACATTCTGTCCGAGGTAGAACAGATTGCAGACACGGTAGGCATTATCCAGAACGGAAAGCTGCTTCAAGAAATTTCCATGCCGGATATTCGTAAATGCCAGACGGAATATATTGAGCTGGAAGTCGATGATATCGGGCGCGCCGGCTATCTGCTGGAGCAGGAGCTTGGCTTAACCAATTTCAAAGTCATCACAGATACAAAAATCGAGATATACGATATCAGCAAGTCTGTAAAGGAACTTTTGACCGCGCTTGTACAGCATGAAATTGGCATTATCAGTATCAGTATGAAACAAAATTCTCTGGAAGATTATTTCTTCCGGGTAATTCAAGTGTGAAAAATAAATTTTTCACACGCAAATTTGTGCTGACATCGTAGATGTCTTGGGCACATAAATTCGCAGGTTAGGAAAGGAACATGGTTATTGTATGCTACACTTAATGAAGTTAGAATTGAAAAAAATACACTTTCTGCGATATATCCTGATTTCGGCAGCCGCAATTCTTTTTGCCATCTTCTTTATTTTCGTTGCCTTGAATGACTCGTCAGAAGGGAAAGATACTTTTGATAGCGCTTTTAGAGTCGTTCAAATGATTTTTGTATTTGTATATGTGATTTTCTTTGCGGTTTTGGTTTCTGCAATGGTTATCAGCGAGTACAATCATAAAACGATTTTGCTGATGTTCACTTATCCAATTGATCGTAAAAAACTCATTGTAGCAAAACTTTTGCTGATTACGCTTTTTATCGCAATTTCTATTTTAGTCGGCTATGTCTGCTGCGCTTTGTTTATCGTCGGTGTTGATAGCAGGCTGGATTGGATTGCCGGGGAATTTTCCCTGGAAGTATTGAAAAACTGGATATCCGCCGCATTCTCCAGCACGGTTGTTTTTTGTTGTCTGGGACTTTGGTCGTTTGTGGCGGGTATGATAAAAAAATCTGTCACCGTAACGATTGTAAGCTCGGTTATTTTTATCTATCTTAGACAGATTGTGGTTGCTGCCAGCGAAAATTATCAGGAAAGTCTCTGGGTTGTTTTGATTGCAATTGCCATTTCTGCGTTTGTCTTGCAGTACACTTTTAGACGTAAAATCATGCAAATAGATTAAATGGCAGAATTTCCCCATTTTCCTTGCAAACCAGAATTTACAGATAAATTTCTTGAACTTTCCTAGTACAACTATCACCTAGTACAACTTCCCCAATACAACTAGTACAACTTTCTTCAAAAAATATTGAAATTCAAAAAAAAAGAGCTATAATAAAAGCGTATTTGTATTCACTATTTATTTTGTATACGCATTGCAAAGGAGCGAATTTCTATGTTCAAGAAAATTTTAAGATGTACGGCGGTTTTCGCAGCGGCGACTTTATTTCTGACCGCCTGCGGGGCGAAGACGGAACAAGCCGAAATTACACAGTCAAACGATGAAAACCAGCCTCTTGCCGACAGCTCGGCTCTCTCTTGGGTGACATGGGGCGGATATGACGAATTTTGGGAGCTGCTCGGTGAGACCTATCCCGATATTGAAATTGACTATGTGGGTTATGATGGTTCAAATTATTTAGGCTACAGTTGGGCGCAGATGAGGGCGGACGACATCACAGACCTGTTCAGTACCTCGCAGCTGCTTGACAAAGAGCTTGCCAAAGAACGGCTTATAGACCTGTCGAGCTATGACTTTA
>JAMPHJ010000169.1 GCA_023663465.1 Muribaculaceae bacterium
TTATTTTACCGTCCTGTCAGAACAGTCACAGGACTCATATTGTGATGAAGGAACCACTGAAGATTCCCTGTTTATAATATACCCAAATTACACCGAACATTCAACAAACAAATTGTGAACTTTTTGTAAAGATTCCCTATATATGGGACTTTTCTGGTTGGTTTCATTCAGACAACCTTCTCCCAAAATACCTGTTCACCCGCCTCTGATACTCCAGATACTGCTCGCCAAACGTGGCGATAAGGAAATCTTCTTCCACATTTACAATCTGCAAATGAAACATCAAAACCGCAAACGCCGACACCGCCAAAAGAATTGGGTTAAAGAATATCATTGCGACCCCGATATATACGAGGTCGAAACCAAGAAATGCCGGATTTCGGCTAATCTGGTAAATACCGTCTGTAACCAGCTCCGTTTTATCCGCCGGGACTCCCGCGCGCCAGCTATCCCGCATCGTAAAAACAGAACAGATAAACAAGATATCGCCAAGCGCCGCCAGCACGATGCCTATATATCTTGCCCACGTCGGTAAATAAGATGTATTGCAATAAATACTGACTGCTTCCGTAATAAAGACCGCTATCGCCGTTTTCTTCACCACTGTCTCAATCAGCTTCGGAAAGCCTTTTTTCCCCTTCCCCATCTGGTCTGTCTGTATTCCTTTTTTCTTCTGGCTGATCATCTTGGTAAAATAGCATCCATAGAACGCCAGCATCATAAGGACTGCTACGATTTGAAATACCATATTGAATAATCCTACCTTTCCACAGCCAGCGATGTTTGGATCGACGCTGGCAGCGCCTTAGCGTCAATAAGCCCCAGACTTACGCTTTCGCCAGCTTATCGTAGTACTGATATAACTTCTGGACTCCGTTCTCTAAAATATAGTAATGGCGGATATAAGGTATCAGCAGCACTAGCAGCATCAGAACAAGCGCAAACAAAGCGGGCTGCGGTACAAATAAAGTTCCCAGCACCGCCGCCATCGTCAGCAGGGCAAAAGTCACCGTCACAATCAGGTGAATCAGACGCTCATGCTGAAAAAACTGAATCTGTATCAGCAAATCCTCCATCTGCGACTTTTTTCTCTGTGCTTCCATAGCGTTTCCACCTTCCTGTCCCCATCCGGCAGACAGCTCTTCCATCTTGGCAAGATATTGTTTCAACCGTTCTTCCATATCCCTTCACTCCATTTCAAATAAGCGAAACCATCGCATGGCATCCCAGCCTCATACGATGGTTCCGCATAAATCCCTGCTTTTTCAATCTATTCAATCTTAAAGATACTGACAGACGTATCCAGCTCCGTCGCATTTTCCCTAAGCTGCTCTACCGCGGCTGTTAACTCTTTCGCTGCCTGGAGCAGTCTGTCCGTTCCGTTCCCCAGCTCTGAAGACGCCGCTTCCGACTCACTGGAAGTCGCGGAAATACTTTCTATGGCGTTCATCGTATCGGACTGGGTGACCTCGATATGTCCTACGCTGCGGGCAATCCGTTCCACATCGTCGCCCAACTCATTAATCTTCTGATTTATTTTTTCAAAAATCGTAATCGTATTGGCCAATGCCTCCGCCTGCACGCCTACGATGCGCTCCGCCTTGCCCGCCGTTTCCATCGTCGCCATCATACGCTCCTGAATATGCGTAATAATCTCGCCAATCTGCGTACCCGCCTGACCGGACTGATCCGCCAGCTTGCGGATTTCCGTGGAAACCACGGCGAATCCGCGTCCCGCCTCGCCCGCTCTCGCCGCTTCAATCGAAGCATTTAAGGAAAGCAGGTTCGTTTCCTCGGCGATTGCGTTGATGGTCTCTATAATACCGCTGATTGCCTCCGATTCCCGGTTCAGCGAATCAATATCCGTGATGATATCCTTGGTGAAACTGGTACTGTCTTCTACCCTGTCTTCCAATTCCTTTACGATGACCATACCCTCGTTTACCGCGCGTCTGGTCTCACCCGTAAGCTCGTTAATCGCATTTGCGCTCTGGTGCATCTCCGTAATTTTTTCCGCCAGCTCCGCCATCTGATTGACACAGTCCTGCGTATCCTTCGACTGCTGCACGATACCCGCGTTAATATCCGAAACGGCGCCGGAAATATGCCCCGTTACTTCTAACAGTGTCTGGGAATTGGCATGTACTGCCTCCGCCGAATCTGACACATATCCGCTGACATGCGTTACCTTCAATATCAGCTTTTTCACGCCTTTAATCGTTTCTGTCAGATTGCTGGATAAAATGGAAAACTCATCCTTGCGTTTCGTTACTACCTGCCCGGTCAGATCTCCCTCTGAGGTTCTTCGCAGCGCACCGTTAATCATATGAATCGTCTTCGCGATGCCGCCCGCCAGAATAGAACCGAGAATGACCGCTACAAAGGCGCATAACACAACCGCTATAATGGTATACATCAGAATCTGGTTGGCGCCTGCCACAATTTCCTTCTGGGGCACGAGCGCACATATCATCATATTGGTATCCAGTTTGTGATAAGCGTAAAGGTTTTCCTCTCCCTCGCAGGTAACGTACTGGCTTCCCATCTCTTCTGAGCTGCCAGCAGATGTCTGATAAAATTCCTGCTCTGCAAACTTGATATTTTCGCTGCCGCTTACAATCTGCGCGCCGTCGCTTAAAATCAATCCCCGGACGCTTGTCTGCCCTATCTGCGCATCATCCAATATCTGTTGTACAAAATCCCTTTTTACATCAATAATAATGTATCCCACCGGTTTATTCGTCTGGCTGTTTAAAACAGATACAAACGATAACGCATAATCATCCGTCGTAACGCCTGTCAACTCATCTAAGGAAGGATGTGCGTCAATCCACATATCGCCGTTTGTCATATTGGCTTCTACATACTGCCCTTCCGCCGATTCCAGAAAAGCATTATAAAGCTCGCCTTTTACCGGACCATTTTCCATACAGGCTGTCCCGCTCTTGGCAATTATCGTGATATGCGCCACATACTCGTCCGCAATCGTCTCGTTATTAATCGCCATCTTGACATTCATCAACATGGATTCCGTCTGTTTGGAACCGCCCGAATAATAATTGGAAATATCGGCGTTCACGGAAAGTCTCGTGGACATCAGCTTCACATTCTCAAGCGCCAAATCAAAATACTCTTTCAACGTACCAACGCTCGTATTCGCGGAATCTTCATAAGTCTTCGTCAATGTGGAGCTGCTGACCGAGTAAATCAGCAATCCTGTAAAAATAAATAAAATCGTCGGAAGCAGAAAAGCGGCAATCAGCTTAACCTGCAGACGCTGCGTCCGTTTGGGTTTCCTGTCAAATTTTTTCTTCCTGACTGCCTTCTGCACCTTCTCTTCCTTTTGGGGAGTTTGCTGCGGGGTATTTTTTTCTTTTTTCCTCATAAGATATCCTTCCTAAGAATCCGCCAGCCGAATATATCACTTAGCAATGTCTTTTCATAGATATGAGTTAATAGGCTTCTATCTTTTATATTAACACAACGACAGTAGGATAGGCAATACAAGAAAATTGCTTACGCAATTATCTTGTTGCATCGGACAATTTCCACTATGATAAAAAACGACTTAAATATAATATTCAAGTCGTTTTCCAAATGCCGCAGACCGGAATCGAACCGGTACGGGTATCACTACCCACGGGATTTTAAGTCCCGGGCGTCTGCCAGTTCCGCCACTGCGGCGTTTTCTAACAAAAAATCCTCTTTTCCGATAATAAATGGAACCTATCTTGAGAAGCGGCTGTGCTTACAACCACTTCTCTTACGACCCGGATGGGGTTCGAACCCACGACCTCCGCCGTGACAGGGCGGCGCT
>JAMPHJ010000016.1 GCA_023663465.1 Muribaculaceae bacterium
AATACGATATTTTCTATGGAAAATCCCAAATCATAATTTTTTCTGGGCAATATATAGTTGCGCAGTCCCAAATCGACCATGTACCATTTCCGATTGGCTTTCAGAAGTTGTCTGCCCACAATATCAAAGCGTTCTACCGGGTAAAAAATAAAAGATTCCCGCAAAGCTTCCATATAATCGCTTACCGTATTTGTGGACACTTTCCGTCCAGAAGACACAAGATACCCTTCAACATTCCGAATAGATACCGGACTTCCAATCACACTGGCAAGAAAACGGGCAATCGTTTTGAGCAGCGTAATATCTGTAATCTTTCTCTTACCCACATTCACTTCTTTCCGGCTCTGACGTTCTTCAATATCCCGGACAATTACTGTATTATAGATACCTTCCAGATAGGAAGCAATCTTTTCATCCGTCCTGTCCATAACAGCAAGATAGGGAAACCCGCCCGTCCTCATATATTCCGCCAATGCACACTCCGCCGGAAGCGCCGCTAGTTCCAGATATTCTCCAAACGACAACGGAAGCATGGAAATTTCCACATATCGTCCCGTCAGCAGCGTCGCCAGATCTCCTGACAACAAGTAGGAATTTGAACCCGTAATATAGATATCCGTATTATTTTTTACAGATAGGCTGTCCACCACTTTCTCAAAAGCTGCCACTTTCTGCACTTCATCCAGAAAAATATAATTGGTTTTGTCAGGGCAAAGGCGCTCCTTGATATATTGGTATAACGCTTTATAATCAAGTAAATGTTCGTACTCCAATTCTTCAAAATTGATGGACAAAATCTGCTTAGACTCTACGCCGTTTTGCAGTAAATATTGTTGATATTGGGATAGCAGCGTGGACTTTCCACAACGGCGGATACCGGTCACTACTTTTATGACCTGCTCATCCTTCCAGGAAATTAACTTTTCCAGATACTCTTTTCGTAGAACCATATCAAAACCATGCCCCTTCTCAGTCTGCGATGTTTCCGTCAGATACTGCAAATGCCCTTGTTTCTGTACATTGTTTACATTCATTATTGCCCTCGTTGTTATATATCATTTACACTCATTATTGCCCTCGTTGTTATATACCATTTACACTCATTATTACCCATGTTGTTGTATATCATTTATATTCATTGTTCCCATTTTATCATATAATATGCACCAAATCAATTATTTGTTCCCTGTATACATCATTATTTTATAAAAATGAATTTTTGTTCCCATTTCGGAACAAAAGCACCTTCCCACAAAATGGAAGATGCTTTTCCCAAAATGTCCCATATTCTAAAAGAACCAACTCTATCTTATCTTTTCCAGAAACATATCATTCACCGGCGTGGCGATATGATGCTTTTTCCCTAATTCACAGATGGTTCCGGCAAAAAGCACGACTTCCGTTTTTCTGCCCGCCTTGCTGTCCTGCCTCATGGAAGGCTCGCCGTCCGGGTTCAGCGTATCGATGATTGCGACCCACTCCTGCAAATCCTGTTCCGACAAATCCACGCCCTCCGCATTTGCCACGAGAATGGTTTCCCGCATGGCGGCTTTCATCATATCCCGCTCTTTTCCTTCCTGCTGGATGCTCCGGTAGGTTCCCTCACAGAAGGAAACTGTCTGATTCACGCCCACATTGCAAAGCAATTTCCCCCACATGGCATGGCGCATATCCGCCGGACAGGAATAAGCAAAACCTATCCTGTCAAAAAAAGTTTTTACCGCTTCCAGATTTTCTTCCCTGCCGCCGTTTAATACGCCCAATGCAAGCTCGCCCTTATTTTTGCAGGTTGCAGCATTGCCCTCTTTCATGGCGTCCATCTTCTGCGCAATGCAGTGAATGATTTTTTCCCTGCCAAATCTTTTACCCAAATCCTCTTCGCTGCGTATGCCGTTTAATACGGATAGGATAATCGTATCTTCACCGACTAAATGTGCCACCTCTTCCATAGCTTCCTCCAGCGCGCCATATTTTACCGCAAATAAAAGAAGCTGCGCGGGACGCCTCTCCACTGCCGCGTCCGCATACTGGAAATCACAAATCCCTCCGTTAAATGTAATGCCGTTTTTCTGATACCGCGCAATCCGCTCTTTATCCGCCAGTACGCGGACACGCTCTTTCCCCAGCTTCTTTGTGAAAAAATCCGCATACATGACGCCCAGCGCCCCCAGCCCGATGATATCGATATTTTCTATTTGCATATGTATGACCCGCCTTTCTGCTAATTGTGATGAAATAAGCACGCTTCCTCATCGCGCCAGCATCCTGAGAAGCCCCTTTATCCAGCTTCGGAATGGAAACCAATGGGAAGAAACATTTTCATTAATTACTCTTTCTATCGTAGGATAATCAAACTGATAGTCTTTGCCGATAACTTCCTCATAGACCTCGCCCACTGCCCGGCTAAAGCCAATAGCAATCCGTCCGTGCGCCTCATCACCGACGGCGACCTGTCGCCCGTAAGACAAAGCGCCGAAGCAAAATTCCCCGAAATTACATGCTCCCATACAGAAAATGCCAAAGGAAAACGCGCCAAATGCGACGCATCCCACCGCAAAGGATCCAAACGCCATCAGTCCCACTGCAATCGTTCCCAATGCCAGAACCCCGGCGGAAAGCAACCCGATAGACACCACGCCCGCCGACAAAAAGCCAATCGCGATAACCCCTTCCGCACGGTTCCCGATCGCCAGAATCCCCCTCGCACGATACATTCCGATTCCAAACTGGACATGCACCAACGGAATCCCCTTGATGGTTTTCTGGCTCTTATATTCATAGTGCGGTCTTCTCGCCCGGAAAGAAGTATCCTCCACGGTTTCTGTTCTTTCCGTAAAAAATGGCTCCCGGCCCGCTTCTTCTTTTAAAAGGTAGTCTGTACTAACTCCAAATACGCTGCTGATTGCAACTATTTTTTCCAACTCCGGCAGGGACTGATCCGTCTCCCACTTTGAAACGGACTGTCTGGACACCCCCAGACGTTCCCCAAAAGCTTCCTGCGAAAGTCCCTTCTCGGAACGCAGCTTATATATTTTTTCTCCAAGCGTCATGTGAATCCTCCATTCTGTTTCGTTATGATTTGTTAGCTCGCTATGATTGTCAGCCCTATTCTAAATGATTTGTGAAAAAATGGCTATCAATAGCGCTTGGAAATTTGTCAACCGGGGGTTGCAGGGGCGGGGAATGTGGGGGATGCGTTCTAATAATGCAGTCTACCGAGTAATATTTTCATAATCCTGCAAGTCATGATAAATGCCACCCACGCGCACTACATTGCCTACAATTTTATATAGCATAAAATACTGATGATGTCTGAGATGGATTGTCCGATATCCTAAAGCACGCAGGTCTGGATGATCACATAATTTAAGGCTACCAGCTACATGGGAAAGCCGAACTTTGGTATCTTCCATGTCTTCTTTTACACTGCGTGCTGCCTGCTCACTTTTCAAATCCTGCCGAAGATAGCGTAATATTTGCGCAAGCTGCATTTTAGCGCCATGAGTAATAATGACCTTATATTCTGAGTTCTCGGCAAACTTCATCCATCGCTTCTCCCATCTCCTGGTATTCTCCACTTGCAAACTGCTGCTCTGCAATTTCTATATCCCGCAAAAAGTCATCTTTTGTCATTGGTTTTAGGAATTTGCCGACTTCATTGTCAGTTTCATGTTCCCGCAACCTAAAAAGATTCTCTGTAAAATTCTGTATCTTGAGCAGGTCAGCTTCTGGTAAGACCTTCATCATAGAAACCGTGCGTTCCAAAGTACTCATCTTAATCCTCCTGTTCCACGCGTAAGAAACAATTTTATAAAATGTAGCTTGATATGTGTGTTCATATTCAATTTTATTATAACATTTCTGGGCAAAATATAAACTGCTTTTTAGATATTTCCAGCCGTGGAAACACATGCACACTTGAGGGCGTTTTGTTTATAAGGAGTTAATACTGGCGCAATACAGTGGGCGGTCTAAAAGGAGTGTCGCAAAATAGCTAAATTTTAGTTATGGAGCGACGCTCCTCTTTTCATAATCATTTTTAAAATCGAAACAAGCGGCACATTCCCCAGAACATGCCGCCCATCTCGTAATCTTTATGCTTTACAATGATTTGTTAATGACAATTTCCTCTGCATTGGCTGCAATCGCCGCCGCATTGTAGAGATTTCCCGTTTTTCTTATCGCGTATCATACTTCGGATTGCCAAGCCTGCTGCCGCAATCACGACTGCTAAGGTCACTATCGTCCCTACGTTCATGAAAATCCTCCCATCCATACATGAAATTCTTTACTTGCCTACGTTTACGCTAAGTTTCAATTCTTTACTTTCAGTATATGGTCTAAAGAGCATATATGCAAATCCAATGACTACAAGAATTGCAATTGCCGTTCCTATTCCGAAGGAACCGGATACGAAGATATTTCCAATCTGATAAATGCACAAGGATACTAAATATGCCAATCCACACTGATATCCGATTGCAAACCAGAACCATTTCGCGTTGTTCATTTCCCTCTTAATCGCGCCCATCGCTGCAAAACAAGGTGCACATAACAGGTTAAATACTAAGAAGGAATACGCTGCAAGCGCTGTCATACTGCCGGCAAGCTCTCCCCATATTTCCGCGCCGTCTTCTGCAACTTCTGCAAAACCGAACAATACGCCGAAAGTTCCTACTACGTTTTCTTTTGCAATCAGACCGGTAACGGCTGCAACTGCCATCTTCCAATCGCCCCAGCCAAGCGGTGTAAAAATCGGTGCAATCACGCTGCCAACCCGTGCCAGAATACTGTTATCTAAAGCTTCTGCTTCCAGCATACCGAAGGAACCGTCCGTCCAGCCAAAACTCATTAAGAACCAGAGCACAATCGTGGATAAAAGAATAATCGTACCTGCTTTTTTGATAAAGGACCAGCCACGCTCCCACATGCTTCTGAGCACGCTGCCCACAGTAGGAAGATGGTACGCCGGCAGCTCCATAACGAACGGCGCCGGATCTCCTGCAAACATTTTGGTTTTCTTCAAAATAATACCGGAACAGATAATCGCTGCAATCCCTACGAAATATGCGCTCGGTGCAACCCACCATGCGCCGCCGAAAAGCGCGCCGGCAATCAATGCAATAATCGGCAGTTTTGCGCCACAAGGAATAAACGTCGTCGTCATAACCGTCATTCTGCGGTCCCGTTCGCTCTCAATCGTCCGGGAAGCCATAATCCCAGGAACGCCGCATCCCGTACCAATCATAATCGGGATAAAGGATTTTCCGGAAAGACCAAATTTACGGAAAATACGATCCATGATAAACGCAATTCTCGCCATATATCCGCAGCCTTCCAGGAAAGCAAGGAAGATAAACAACACAAGCATCTGCGGCACGAAACCAAGCACCGCGCCCACGCCTGCAACAATACCATCCAGAATCAGTCCCTGTAACCAATCCGCGCAGCCGATACTTACCAACAGGCTTTCCACTGCGGGCGGAATAATATCGCCGAACAATACGTCATTCGTCCAGTCTGTCACAAAGGTGCCGACCGTCGTTACCGATATATAATAAACAATAATCATTACAACTGCAAAAATCGGCAGTGCCAGAATCCTGTTTGTTACAATTCTGTCAATCTTATCAGACGTCGTCAGCTGTCCTTTTTTATTCTTGGTGCAGCACTCGTCGATAATCGAAGAAATATAGACATATCTCTCATTAGTGATAATACTTTCCGTATCGTCGTCATACTTATCTTCCAACGCCTTGATTTCACCGGATACATCCGGCAGTGTGGTTAACTGCCCTGCAATCTTATCATCTTTCTCAAGCAGCTTGATTGCCAAAAAGCGTTTCTGCTGTTCCGGGACATCCATCCCCAGCTTATCTGCGGCGCGTTTAATAGCAGATTCTACATCTTCCGCAAATGTATGCACCGGCGCTGCTTTTCCTTTTGCCGCCGCTACTGCTTTATTTGCTGCCTCCTGGATACCCGTGCCTTTCAGCGCGGAAATTTCTACGACCTCACAGCCCAGCTTCTTACTCAGCTTATCCGCATGGATACTATCTCCTGTCTTCGTTACGACGTCCATCATGTTTACCGCCATAACCACCGGAATCCCCAGCTCTAATAGCTGCGTGGAAAGATAAAGATTCCGCTCCAGATTCGTCCCGTCCACGATATTCAGAATCACATCCGGTTTTTCCGTAATCAGATAGTTTCTTGCCACAACTTCTTCCAGAGTATAGGGGGATAAAGAATAAATCCCCGGCAAATCCATAACCGAAACTTCTTTATTGTTTTTTAACTTACCTTCTTTTTTCTCTACCGTTACGCCCGGCCAGTTTCCAACGAACTGATTCGCACCTGTCAGGGCGTTAAATAGTGTTGTTTTTCCGCAGTTCGGATTTCCTGCTAACGCTATTGTAATAGACATTCTCCCCATTCCTTTCTATTTCTTTTTTAATCAACTTCTATCATTTCCGCATCTTCCTTGCGGACGGACAGTTCATATCCCCTTACCGTAACTTCCACGGGGTCTCCAAGAGGCGCAACCTTCCTGACATAAATCTCCACGCCTTTCGTCACTCCCATATCCATGATACGGCGTTTCAGTGCGCCGGTCCCGTTGATTCTCGTCACCGTCACGGTGTCGCCCGGCTTTGCGCTTCGCAATGTTTTCATAAATACATCCTCCTCGTTTGAAATTTTCCAAATCTAAATCATAATTCCTTTTGCCATATTTCTGTCAATGGCAACGCGGGAATCTTTCACATTAACAATCAGGTTTCCGCCAATGGAAGAAATCACCGTAACCGCAGCTCCTGCGACAAACCCAAGCTTTTCTAAAAAAAGCCTTGTTTCCTCTTTCCCGGTCACTTTCTTAATAGAATTTTGTTCTCCTTCTTTTGCAAATACTAACGGCATACACTCATCTCCTTTATCATCTGGCTTATCCTATGTAATCCCATAGGCGGCTATGGAATCTTTTCGACAAATTCCTCGACCGCAGTTAGTTCACTCTAACCTTTGCAATTATAAGTTAGCACTGCCTAACCTATTTGTCAAGAGGATTTTTATCTTTTTTTAATATTTTTTTCATGATGCCAACAAGAAAATCGCTACGCGATTATCTTGAGTAATTTCCTAATATGATAAAAAAACAGCGCCCAACCCCTCGGCTAAGCGCTGTCCACCATCTTATCATCTAATCTTATAACCTTATCATCTTATAATCTCTTCAAAAGCTCTTCCCTCTGCTCCTCATATCCCGGTTTTCCAAGCAGGGCGAACATGTTCTTCTTATAGCTTTCAACGCCCGGCTGGTTAAACGGATTCACGCCCAACAGATATCCGCTGACGCCGCAGGCAAATTCAAAGAAGTAGAACAACTCGCCCAAATAGAACTCATTGACCTCTGGAATATTGATAACGAAATTCGGAACCTGTCCGTCGGTATGCGCCAGAATTGTTCCGTTCATCGCGCTCTTATTGACGAAATCCACACTCTTGCCTGCAAGGTAGTTAAGTCCGTCCAAATCTACGGGTTCTTCCCCGATTAAGATTTCTTCCCTGCTTGTCTCGATATTCAGAACCGTTTCAAACATCGTTCTTGCGCCGTCCTGGATAAACTGTCCCATAGAGTGCAAATCGGTCGTCAAATCCACACTTGCCGGGAAGATACCTTTCTGGTCTTTTCCTTCGGACTCGCCGTACAACTGTTTCCACCATTCGGAAACATAATGTGCCGCCGGTTCGTAGTTGGCAAGAATCTCGATGCCTTTTCCTTTTCTTAATAAAATATTCCGCAGCGCCGCATACTGCAGGGCGTCGTTTTCTTCAAAAGGAGCTTCTAACGCCATCTTTCTGCCTTCCGCAGCGCCTTCCATCAGCTTATCGATATCTGCGCCGGAAACTGCTATCGGCAGCAAGCCGACTGCGGTAAGCACGGAAAAACGTCCGCCTACGTCGTCCGGCACTACAAAGGACTCATAGCCTTCTTCTGTCGCCAGATTTTTCAGGGAACCTCTCGCTTTGTCCGTGGTCGCGTAAATTCTCTTCGCCGCGCCTTCTTTGCCATATTTCTTCTCAGCCATTTCCTTGAATACGCGGAACGCAATCGCAGGCTCGGTCGTCGTGCCTGACTTAGAAATCATATTGATGGAAAAGTCTCTGTCGCCGATGACATCAATCAGATGTTTAATATAGGTGGAGCTGATAGAATTTCCTACAAAATAAATTTCCGGGGTCTTTCTGATAGATTTATCCACCACATTGTAGAAGCTATGTCTCAAAAATTCAATCGCCGCTCTCGCGCCAAGATAAGAACCGCCGATACCGATGACCAGAAGCACTTCGGAATCGCTCTGAATCTGCGCCGCCGCCTTCTTGATTCTCGCAAACTCTTCTTTATCATAGTCAACCGGAAGGTCAATCCATCCGAGGAAATCGTTGCCCGCGCCGCTCTTTCCTACTAGCACTTCCTTTGCGTCCAGCGCAAGTTTTTTCATGGATTCTACTTCCGCTTCCTTAATAAAGGGAGCCGCTTTTGAATAATCAAATTTAATTTTGCCCATTGTTCATCTCTCCTTCTTCTATAGTCATCCGACTAATGTTATGTTTAGTGTAGCATTGCTTATCGGCTTTTTCAAGATAAAAAATTGGAAGCCGCAGGGCGGAAAGCCCGCAAAGGTTTTTTGCGTCATTTCGCCCTAAACCCGTCTTCTATGCTATCGCCTATCAGCGTACTTCTCTCCAGCATAACCGGGTAGCATGTTCCGGGGCATACATGGTAACTATTTATTTCAATCCCGTCCGCCGCATAATAAATTGTATTTCCGTTGATTTCAAGACTCTGCATATTTCCGCTGTCATAGTCTTTCTGCGCGATATAGTAAGGTTCTTTCAGATTGTGTTTTATAAAAACGCCCGCGTCCGTCACATACTGGTCCCAATAAGGACTGACGGATACCAGGATGCAGAATAGCAGCCCGCCTGTCGCAAGGCTGGCGAAACCTTTTTTCGGCATACTGATGCATTCCCCTACGGCAAGCATAATCACCGCAAATAGAAATGCAAGCCCATACCGGATAAAAGGCGCCATCAGGAACCAGACTAAGATGTTTGCCCATATGGTAATATGAAGAATCCCGTATTTTAGTGAAAATTTCTCTTTTTTTACCGCCTTCACGCCCCAGATAAAAAGCTGCAGTGCCGCCCCCAGAACGACCGCGCCAAGAAACATCTGCTCATACCGGAACTGATGTTCCCACCAGACCGGAAGCCACTTAGAAACCGGCAAATCCACTTTTGCCGTATCGTACAGGCAGCGCCCCCAGACTTTAATCTGATTCGCGTCTATTAGAAGATATTCTTTGGGGATTTTCCATTCCGGGTGAAAAATATCGATATGTTCAAACGGATATAAAAGCCAGCCGGAAATCAGATAATTCCGAACCAGAAAAGGACATAAAATAACGCAGCCGCAAAGAAGACATGCCGCGATATCTTTCCACTTTTTCTCTTTTATCAGATAAACGGCGGGATAAACCGCCAGCAGGACAAGCATACATGCCGAAAACTTCAGCGTCGCCACAAAGACTGCGGCAATCGACAGCAGCGCGTAGGGGCGGATGTCCGTACCGGAAACATTCGCTTCACACCACGCCGTCAGAATGAAGAAAACAAAAAACATAACCGCGTAGTCTGTCGCCGGGGACATGCTGCGCGTGATATTTACCAACGTATAAAATAAAATGCCTATTTTCATCATATCCGGGACATGATTCTCATGCCGTTTGAAATCTTTTAACCCATGAAAGGCATACAGACACATGACGACTTCCAAAAATCCCGTCGTCGTATGCAGGGAACGCCCCAACAGCCACCGCAGACTGAACATGGCGGCAAAGGCAAGATAAGAACTATTGTAGGCAAAATGCAGCTGCAGATTGCCCACGCCTTTTATCAGACCATACTCCTCATACAGCCGGATTGCCGCGGCATGATAAATATTCGTATCGGTATGAAATTCCCCTCTGGAAGTAAAAAAAGCGATTCCCAGAATGAAACAGGCATAGAACACCCCTTCCCAGGAACGCACCACCGGCGCATAGGTTTTCCAAAGCTTTCGCAGCGTATCCCTTCTCCGGTAAGCACAAAATAAGGCAATCGCAAACAATAAAATGTGAGAAACCGCCCCTATCCTGCCAAAAATGCTAAAAAACTGCGCATACACAGTAATTCCTATCATCCCCGCAACAAGATAGTGCGTCCATGAGAATTTAATGCTTTTTACCCCCCCCCTCAAGGATTTCCAGCCCGATAAGCGTACAAATACACGCTATATACAGCCAGCTTAACAACACCGCCACCATAAATTCATCCTCCTACCAGAGCAGTTTTCACGCGGGCGCAAACGCCTATCCAGACTCCCGCTTATCCCTAACCGCCCTGTCTCATCATTTTATTTAAACACAGTATATAAAACCTCCCTTTCCATGTCAATCACTACCCAATAATCCACCGGATTCCCAGGCATCGCTCTTCCGTCACCTCTTTACCGCCGAACCGATGGCGCCAAGGGCGCCGAGGGGAGCAGGGCAGATATTATTCCCGCAAAGGTCCTTGAAAAACGCCGGCACTTAGCGAAAAAGACGCAAAGCGGCTTTTGAGCTTAGTACCGCTGCGTTTTTCACGGAGCGAGAGCGCGCCTTCGCGGGAATAATATCCGCCCTGCTCCCCTCGGTGCCCGCCCCCCCCCGGCGCCCGCCCCCCGGCATCCGCAACCGCAACCGCACCCCTCAAAACTCCTTCTTCCGCATAATCCCCACACTAACACGAAACGACACCGCAAGACACCCCAGAAAAACCAGGCAGACCAGCATTCCCATCACCCATTTATCCAAAGAAAGAAATTCTGTAACGATATGGACAATCATATCCTGCAATTCCCCTTCCTTCGCCAGAAACGGAATCAGAATATTCTTAACCGACGTTATCACCACTATGGCAGCAGCAAAGATTCCCAATAACACCATTCTACTTTTTTCCCCGGTAAATTTCAGTTGCAGTGGCAGCATCAGCATTTGAAAAAACATAAAAATCACGACCGTAGCAATCGCTTCCACAAAAATCTGCATAGCAGCGCTGCGATAGAACAACATACAGACCGCCATACTAAATACCGTTCCAAATAAGCTTCCGCCAAACATCAAAATATATTTTTCCACTGCATAAGTTTCCCGTTTCACCGGCAATGTCATAAGAAACGTCATACCCTTATTATGCACATCATAGGCAATTGTATTCAAAACCAGCAATGCAAATATCATCGACGAATATCCTATCAAAAAAGAATAATTGCCATTTCCTTGCATGACAAATACCATCATCACCAATAATAAAATAATCATAAATCTTGCGTTATGAAGCACCAGCCTTATATCTTTCACTAATAATCCTTTCATACGAATCCCTCCATATCAGAACCTCAACTGAATAACAATGCCATTCCCAGCCTGCAATCCTACTCCTTTTCACCCTTTGCAACCATCAGCATTATATCGTCAATACTGCCCTTTTCCACGACAATCGCCGGATAGTTATCCAGATAAAACTGCTTATCCCTTGTCAGAAGCTTATAGCCGAAAGATTCCTTCTTCCGATAGTTGATATAACGTTTATCCAACGCCCTGTACTGTTCTTCATCCACCTTGAGAATGCCGTAATCAGACAAAATCACATCGGTATCCTCATGAAACAAAATGCTCCCATTCTGCAGAAAATATAAGTCATCGCACAATCCTTCCAAATCGGAAGAAATATGGGAGCTGACAAGGATTCCCCTGTCTTCTTCACTCATGTATTCCCGCATCTCATCCAGCAAATCATTGCGCGCTACCGCGTCCAGCCCCACCGTGGGTTCATCCAGAATCAGAAACTTCGCATCATAACTCATGGCAATCAGCAGCTTAAACTTCGCCTTCATTCCGGTAGAAAAGTCATTCAACGGCTTCTTCATCGGCAGCCCGTATTTTTCACACTTCTGTATAAAACGCTCTTTCCTGAAATTCGGATACGCCGCTTTCATCACTGCGATAACGTCCGCGATTGTCAGGATATCGCTGAAGGTGCTTTCCGCGAGAACCACCCCGATTTGCCGCTTATCTGTCATAGAAACCTGCCGGCTGTCTTTCCCCAATATTTCTATCCTGCCCCCGTCTATATGAATCAGTCCCAGCGCAGCTTTAAAAGTCGTGCTTTTCCCCGCCCCATTCGCGCCTATGATTCCGGTAATACGTCCCTCTTCCACCTGCAGAGAGCAATTTAAACAAAAATCTTTATATTGTTTTTGCACACCATCTAATTTTAACAGCATAAACCCACGCTCCTTTTTCACTCCAGCTTTTCCGCTTTCATTCCATGAGTAAATCAAACAACTCCCGGATTTCCTCATCTTTCATTCCGCACTTACGCCCCTCGGCGATAGCCAGCTCCAGCTTCGCTTCCACCTCTTTTGTCTTCTCTTCCTGTAAAAAGTTGGCATTGCCCCGCGCCACAAAACTGCCTTTCCCGTGCACGGTGACAATAAAACCTTCCTCTTCCAGACAATCGTAAGCTTTTTTCACCGTCAGGGCACTGATTTTCAGATCCTTGGACAAAGACCTTACCGAAGGCAGCATCGTTTCTTCCTGCAGCCGCCCATCCATAATCATCGCCTTAATCTGCCCGACGATTTGTTCATAAATTGGTTCCATCGATGAATTACTGATAATAATATTCATAGTTTTTATCCTTTTTATTTTGCAAAATTTTCATGAAAAGGAAATGCGCATTCCTGTCTCGACAATAAACAGTATATAACAGTATATATCAGTTGTCAATAGGGATGGCGCATCTTTTTAAAAAAAGAGGTGTTTTCTATGCAGGGGTGTGGTAAAATGCTGGGGATAGGAGGCGCTCCAAAATGAAACTACTCATCCTAGAAGACGATATCGGTTTAAACCGCGGCATTTCCTACGCATTGACCCAGGAAGGCTACGAAATATCCAGCGCGCAGACTATGAAAGAAGGCTTTGCCATTTTTGAAAAAGAAACGCCCGATGCAATCCTGTTAGATTTGAACCTGCCGGACGGTGACGGAATTGATTTCTGCAAAAAAGTACGCAGCGTTTCCGGAAGCAAATCCGAAACGCCGATTCTGATGCTTACTGCGCGGGATATGGAAGTGGATGAAATCATGGGGCTTACCAGCGGTGCCGACGATTATATCACGAAACCCTTTTCCGTATCCATCCTCAAAGTCAGGCTGCAGAATATCCTGAACAGAAAACAAAATAAAACGAACCCCCAAAACATGCTGCAGTCCGGGGATATTTCCATTGATAAAAATACGCTCCGCGCTTTTTACAGGCAGTCGGAGTTAGACCTTAGTATCACGGAATTTCGTCTATTACGGTACTTCCTGGAAAATAAAAACCAGGCGCTTTTAAAAGAACAGATTCTGCAGCATATCTGGGACATGGACGGCAATTATGTGGAAGAAAACACCCTTTCCGTCAATATCAGCCGTCTTCGTAAGAAACTCGGCAAAGACTATATCCGCACCATTCCGGGCATCGGCTATCTATGGGAGGAAAAAGCATGACGACGCAAATCTGGATTGTAACTTTATGCACAATGCTTGCCCTATACATGGTATCCCTTATCGGAATCACCTTATACCATAAGAAACAGTGGGCAAATCTGGATAGGATTCTGGATAACATTCAAAACGAAAATCATATAGAAGCCGCCATAGAGGAGCTTTCCGAGACAAGGGAATCCAAAATCGCCAGCCGGCTGCACCGGATTTTAAATACCGCTTATTTCAAAGAGTCGCAGGCAATTGTCGAGAAAAATCAGATTACGGTTTTACTTTCCGACATTTCCCACCAGCTCAAAACACCTCTGGCAAATATCGTAATGAATATGGAACTTTTACAGGACGATACCCTGCCAAAAGAAAAGCGGCTGGAATTTCTAGCCCACACCAAAAGTCAGGCGGAGAAAATGCAATGGCTGATGGACAGCCTTTTAAAAGCTTCCCGGTTGGAAAACGGCATGATTCAGTTTCATGCACAATACACTGGCATCAAACAGACCATCGCCCAGGCTGTCAGCGCAGTCTATGCACAGGCGTCCGCCAGACAAATCCAACTGTCCGTAGAAGATTTCCAGGATATAACCCTCTACCACAATCCCAAATGGACCGCAGAAGCGCTGACCAATATCCTGGAAAACGCTATAAAATATTCCCCGGAAAAAAGCTGCATACGCATCGCCATTTCCCGGCTGGATATTTACACAAGAATCACGATTCAGGATGAAGGCATCGGCATCCCGGAAAAAGAATACAATCATATCTTCCAGCGTTTTTACCGCGGCAAAGAAGTTAATCAGCAGGAAGGCAGCGGACTCGGACTCTACTTGGCGCAGCTCATCCTGCAATGTGAAAAAGGCTATATTTCCGTATCCTCAAAAGTCGGACAGGGAAGCTGCTTTTCTGTTTTCCTTTTAAATCCTACTTCCACGGAAATCAATTATCAGTCCGCGCTTCCTGTTGAACTGGTCAGGCAGATATAAATCCCATGAAGGTCCTTGAAAAACGCCAGCACTTAGTGAAAAAGTCGCAACGCGGCTTTTGAACTTAGTACTGTTGCGTTTTTCACGGAGCGAAAGCGTGCCTTCACGGGATTTATATCTGTCTGGCCACTCTAAAACCTAAATGCGGACTGATAATTGATTTCCGTATCCTACTCCGCCTTCTTATTAATATAATTCGTCTTATATTTGGAATACATGATTTTCTGGCTATGGTAGAGACCATAATAACCGGACAGCATATAACTAAACGCAATCGTCAGCAGAAAATACGGCATTCCTTCATATCCAAACAATTCAAAACTAATCAGCAGCGAAGTAATCGGACAATTCGTAACGCCGCAGAAGATACCCGTCATTCCCACCGCCGCACAAAGCATCGGCGAAAATCCTGTCAGATTGCCGAACAGACAGCCAAACGCCGCCCCGATACAAAACGACGGCACAATCTCGCCACCCTTGTATCCGGCGCCCAGCGTGAGAGCCGTAAACACCATTTTCAGAAAAAATACTTCCCCCGATACGCTGCCGTCCATACAACGGGCAATCACATCCATCCCCGACCCGTTATACGTCTGTTCTCCCACCAGCAGCGTCAGCGCGATGATGATACAGCCGCCCACAATAATCCGTAGATAAGGATTGGTCAAAAACTTCTTATAAAGATGTTCCGACTGATGCAGCAGGATACAGAAAAACACACTGACAAACGCGCACAAAATTGCCAGCCCGGAAACCCTTATTGCAGAGCTAATCGTAAAGGAAGGAATTTTATCCAATAAAAAAAGCTCCGCTTCCGCGCCAAAAGAAGACGCGATGCCATGCGCAATCAGCGACGCCACCACGCAGGGCACCAGCGCCACATAATACATGACGCCCACACTGACTACTTCCATAGAAAAAATCGCCGCCGCCATCGGCGTTCCAAACAACGCAGAAAATGCGGCGCTCATCCCGCACATGGTCAGAATATGTTTATCTTTTTCATCAAAATGGAACAATTTCCCGATTTCATTTCCGATACTGCCGCCCAACTGCAGCGCCGCGCCTTCCCTTCCGGCGGAACCACCGAATAAATGCGTAATCAACGTGGACACGAATATCAGCGGCGCCATCCTGAGTGGCAGCTCGTCCCCGGAGTGGATGGACGATAACACCAGATTCGTCCCTGTATCCTTTTCATCATGGAGCAGACGATACGCGCCCACAATCAGCACGCCCCCCACCGGAAGCAGCCAGATAATCCACGGATGCTCCGCGCGCATGGCTGTAACCGCGGACATGCAAAAATAAAAAGCCGTCCCTACAAGCCCCACTACCGTCCCGGACAAAATGGCAAAAATAACCCATTTTATCGAAGTCCTAACCCTCTGTAGATTGTGTTTTATTTTATGTTTTACGATTTCGTTCATGATTTGTAAAATGCCTTTCCCATTGATAGCTTCATCATAGCATTTCTTTATTGTAAATTCAAGGACTGCGGGGAAGCAGGAATTGCGCTGACGCAATTAATTTGCTTGGGACAGGCTTTTCCATGATTATTCCAACTCTTCTACTGTAATACACCTAATTTCCTTAAACTGTTTCAACTGTTTATCATTTGTTAAAAACAAATCACAGCCAGTTAAACAAGCTGATGCAAGCTGTAAAGCATCCATAGTTTTGAAATTTTTATATTCTGCACGAATTTGTGCTGCCTTTTCGGCTATTTCTTTATCAATACTTTTTATTCCTATATCCATTCCATCAGTAAAAGCATATAAGGCATTTATCAGTTTCAAATTATTCTGTCGATATGGATATATCAAATATTCTGTTATCGTTATAGCCGATGTAATATAATCACAATCTACATATATTTTCCAAAATTCCTTCATTTTTGAATAATACAATTCATTATTTTCCAAATAGTACACAATCGGAGAGGTATCTAAAAAAATCTTTTTAGCATCTATCATTGTCTCGCAGCTCCCTTATATATTCATCAATCTCTTCTACCGTTCTTTCAGAAGAAATAACAAAAGCATCCGTTTCAATTAAACGCCTTCTTTTTTCTGTTCTCGTATCAACTTTTTGTCGATTAATCCTATCTAAAATAGTAATAACCACTTCATCACCTACACTAAAATTTTTACGGTCTTCTTCATTTACAACTATCTGATTACCATCATAATATCCTTTTACTGCTGCCAGCATATAACAATTTCCTCCTTCTATTTATCCATTTGTATTATAATGTATTCTTTGCATCTTTTCAATGTTGATGAAAATTTCGATAGGAACAATCTTTCTGAAAACTATTCTAACATATTAATAACCACATCCATAATTTTTACCCTCACAAACCCCTTTATGACAATATTGTCACAACTTCCCGCCCTTTTGTCAGAATCCTGTAAGAAGTACCTGTTATAATAACCTTAAAGCTTTATCAAAAAAGAAGAAAGGACTCTACACATGAAAATACTGGAAACCGTAAATCTAAAAAAATACTACGGCAAAGGCGATACGCAGGTGAAGGCGCTTAATGGCGTGAACCTGACCGTGGAAGAAGGGGAATTTACTGCTGTGGTCGGCACTTCTGGCTCCGGGAAATCCACGCTGCTGCATATGTTGGGTGGGCTGGACTACGCGACCGAAGGCGCCGTGTCCGTTGCCGGGAAAAAGATTTTTGAACTGGACGAAACCGCACTGACCATTTTCAGAAGACGGCAGATTGGATTCATCTTCCAAAGCTATAATTTAATCCCCATCCTGAGCGTCTATGAAAATATCGTGCTCCCTCTGGAACTAGACGGGCGAAGCATCGACGAATCTTTTATAGAAACCATCGCTCACACGCTGGGACTGCAAAACAAACTAAACAGCCTTCCGGGGCAGCTTTCCGGCGGACAGCAGCAGCGGGTGGCAATTGCCCGCGCGCTTGTGACGAAGCCGGCGATTATTCTGGCGGACGAGCCCACGGGAAACCTCGACAGTAAAACGACTCAGGAAGTGCTTGGTTTGCTTAAACTAACCAGCGAACAGTTTCACCAGACCATCGTCATGATTACCCATAACGAGGCGCTGGCGCAGCTTTGCGACAGAGTCATCCATATCGAAGATGGCAGGATTGTCGGCGACAGTGCACAGGGAAAGGAGGATTCCCATGAAAAATAATAATGGCGCGTCCATCCGCAGACTCTCTGACCGCAGTCTGAAAAACAACTGCATGAGAAATGTTTTTGCGATTCTGGCAATCGCCCTGACCGGACTTCTTTTTACCGCCGTTTTCTCACTGACAAGCGGCGGCGCGCAGGTCATGCAGGAAGAGACCATGCGGGAAGTCGGCGGCAAATTTCATGCAGGGTTAAAAATGGCGACCAAGGAACAATACGAAAAAGTCATCGCGGACCCGTTAATCAAAAAATACAGCTATAACATTTTGATCGGAGTAGCAGACAATATCATAAAACGCCAGGCGGAATTGCGCTATACACCGGATGAGGATTCTCTGGAAGATATGTTTATCACACTGGAAGAAGGGCACATGCCCATGGAAAAAAATGAAATTATCGTAGACACTTTCGTCCTGGACGAGTTGAAACTTCCCCATACCACAGGTGTAACTGTTCCGCTGACATTCCGTTTCCTGGATAAAACCATCGAAGATGAATTTATCGTAAGCGGCTATTACCAAGGAGACGCCATTTCCCACGCCAGCGAACTTTTTCTATCCGAAAGTTACTGGATGACACTCAAAGGCTCATGGAGCGACGAAGACTTTCTGCGCTGGGGACAGGAGCATCCGCAGGACGAACACGTTGGATTAAGAGCCGTCAATCTCTTTTTCCAGAATGATTCCCATCTGGAAGAAAAAGTAAAGACCGTCATCCAAAATGCCGGTTATATACCGGGTGAAGAATTAAAATACGGCGTCAACTGGGCATATATGAGCAGCCGCATGGAAGCCATCGACCCTCTTACGGCTATGATAATCGGCGTTGCAATTTTGGTCATCTTAATTACAGGCTACCTGATTATCTATAATATTTTTCAGATTTCCGTCATAAGCGATATCCGGTTTTACGGATTACTGAAAACCATAGGCGCTACCAAAAAACAACTGCGCAGACTTATCAGGCGGCAGGCGGCGCTTTTATCCCTGATAGGCATTCCCATCGGTCTGATTCTCGGCTATGGAACCGGAGCTGCCATCCTTCCGCTTGTGTTTAGGATAGCGGATAGCCAGATGAAGGACATTGCCTTGGAAATGAATCCCTGGATTTTCATATTTGGCGCAGGATTTTCCGCCCTGACCGTCTTTTTAAGCTGCCGCCGACCGGGCAGAATTGCGGGCAATGTTTCTCCGATAGAAGCAGTCAGATATACGGAACCCATCAAAGTCACCAAACGGGATAAAAAACGCCGCACGCGTTTTAGCGCTTTCTCTATGGCGCTTTCCAACCTTGGCAGACACAAACGCACCACTATCGTTGTAACAGCGGCTATTTCATTCAGTATCATATTATTGGCAGTCATTATGACTGCGATAAACGGCTTTCAACTGAACCAATATCTTGAGCAGAGAATCGCCGGGGACTTTCTGGCGGCAAATGTCAATACGACTTCCATGTCCGCCAGAAGCGCTGACTGTGACATAACTCCAGAATATCTGGCGTTTGCCGATAATCTGGACGGTATTGAAAGCAGAGGCGAAATGTGGGTAAACTTTGGAAGATATTTACAGATTAACGATAAAGCGATAACACAATATCAGAAGCTTGCCGACGAAGGCAAATTGAGACAGGGTTCCTACTATGCATATAGTCTGGAAAAAATCTTAAACGGGGAAAGCTCCATGGACGGTTTCTTCTATAGTTATACCGAAAATATGCTGGATAATCTGACTGTACTGGATGGGAAACTGGATATCGAAAAATTCTCAACCGGCGATTATATTTTATTAGGACAGATTAATGGAAGTGATAATTATATTGACGCAGACGAGCATGTTTATCACCCCGGCGATTTGGTAACGGTAGAATTTACCACCGATGATACCATTAGCCATGAAATTACGAATGAAGCCGGCGAACTTATCGACGTCCAATATGAAAACCTCGGCACGAAAGAATATGAAGTCATGGCGATTGTCGATATCCCTTACAGCATGAACCTGCACCGGTATTCTATAAACTGCTGCGACGCCGTCCTTCCTATCACGGAGCTTAATAAATCTTCCCAATGCTTTGCGGTATCCTATCAGGTTCAGGATGAATATCAGAAAGATTTTGAAGATGCGCTAAAAGAATATACGGAAACCATCGACCCACAGATGGGATTCTCCTCGAAAGCTTCCTTACAGGCGGAATTTGAAACTATTATTTTTTCCATTGCCGCCATCGGCATGACGCTTTCCGTGGTCATTGCTTTCATCGGAATCCTCAACTTCATCAACGCCATGATTACGGAAATCATCTCCCGAAGACGGGAATTTGCCATGCTGCAAAGCATCGGCATGACCAACGCCCAGCTTAAAAAGACGCTGATTTACGAAGGTCTCTGCTACATCGGCATTTCCGGCATCATCAGCTTTGTTTTGGGAAGCGTCTTGTCAAAAGGCATTCTGAATGCGCTAAACAATGTTATCCTGTTTTTTGAATACCGCTTCCAGATACTGCCGTTTATCATCATGCTCCCGCTGCTCATGCTCGTCGCAACGCTCACGCCGCTGTTTGCGTATAGCAGGATGCGGAAAAAGAGCATTGTGGAGAGGCTGGGGGATGCGGAATAAAGGATAAAAGCGGCAATTTACAAAACGCATTCTTTTAAAAAATAACTTCCCCTACGACATCAAGGCATTCCTCGATATAAGACATTATGACTTCTTCCGTATAATGCTTATACGCACTGATATCGTAGGGTTTCTTATCCGCATACTGCCCGGTAAGAAGGGACGCCTTCTGGCGCGCTAAATCTTCTTTCAGGATATAGCCGTCAACGCCGTATACATGCCCTTCTGCTAACAACTTCCAGATTTCTCCCGTATGCGCGCTCGTCTGATGGAGCCATTGGTCAAACCCATACGCTTCTTCCCGGTACGCGGACTGTGCATAAACTTTATCATAATCTTCGCCCTGTACGATTCGTATCCGAAACGGAGCCCACATCCTTCTGTCATTCAGCCAGTCCGTCAGAAGGTGCACGCAGTACCCCGCCAGAAAATCCCGGTTTTCCGCATCCCGGCGCTGCTCCCAGAACCGGCGGATATTATCTTTCCATTTAGGACTGTCCAGCGTAACGCCCCATTTGGGACCGCAGCCGTCCCATAGATGGCTGATTTCCTTAATCCGGTAATCGTAAGGCTCATGAAAATGCACCGCATCCGGCGCAACAGAACCCAGCACGAAATCTCCTTTTTCTTCTATCCAGTCATATCGCTCCAGCAGCCGATAGGCTGTTTCCATATGGATCATTGGGTATGGCATGAAAGTTTTCTCCTGTATTTCTTTTTTGCTATTATTATGAACCTTAATAAAGAAAAGCGCAAGAAGCAAGGATATATTTTTCTTCTGAAAAATACTTATCAATCTAAAAATTTCCTGCACAATTATTAGTTATCCCTTGACTTTAGCATAGTAAATTGCTAATATGGTGACGTGCTTTAAATTTGCACAGAATGGAGGATATATATTATGAAAAAATTACTTGCACTGACCTTGGCATTGACCTTATCAATGTCTCTGATTGCCTGCGGTGGTTCGGACGCAGGCAGCGACAATGCCGCCCCGGCAACTGCGGATACTTCGGGTTCTGCTGACGCTGCGGATTCTGCTGATACCTCAGATTCTACAGACGCTTCTGATTCCGGCGCAGACAGCGACCTTGCCTACATACAGGAAAAAGGAACGCTTGTTGTAGGTATCACGGATTTCGAGCCGATGGATTACAAAGATGCGGATGGAAACTGGATTGGTTTCGATGCTGATATGGCGACAGCTTTTGCAGAAAGTCTGGGCGTTTCCGTTGAGTTCGTGGAAATCGACTGGGATAACAAAATCATGGAATTGGACGGAAAAACAATCGACTGCGTATGGAACGGCATGACCCTTACCTCGGAAGTTACAAGTTCTATGGAATGCTCCAAAGCATATTGTAACAATGCGCAGGTTGTTATCGTACCCGCAGACGTTGCTGACCAGTATCAGGATACCGACAGTCTTTCTGAGCTTACTTTCGCAGTAGAAGCAGGAAGCGCTGGCGAGGAACAGGCGAATGCGTTTGGGCTTAACTGCACGCCGGTAAAAGCACAGTCTGACGCTTTGATGGAAGTTGCCGCCGGAACCTCTGACGCCGCAATCATAGATTCTCTGATGGCAGCGGCTATGGTAGGGGAAGGCACCGGTTATGCTGACTTAACCTACACGATAGGCTTAAACAGTGAAGAGTACGGCGTTGGTTTCCGGAAAGGCTCTGACCTTGCCGCTTCTTTAAACGATTTCTTCTCAAGCAGCTACGCTGACGGCAGCATGATGGAATGCGCCGAAACTTACGGCGTACAGGCGGCTATCGTAGCACAGTAAGACAAAATTCTAACATTGTTTTCAGGTCATTCCTAACGGTATGAACGATTGCACCATGATTCTTACAGGTCAGGCGGCTAAAGCCTGACCTTTTCACCGAAAAAGGAGCAGGGTATAGACATGGATTTAATTCTCGAACAAATGCCTATCGTTATCCATTCATTAAATATTGGATTTTTACAGACACTGAAATTGTTTTTTGTAACATTAATCGGCGCGTTTCCGCTGGGGCTGATCATTGCTTTCGGTTCCATGTCGAAGTTTAAGCCGCTTTGTTATTTTACGAAATTGGTGGTCTGGATTGTGCGCGGTACGCCGCTTATGATTCAACTTTTAATCGTCTATTATTTCCCCGGTCTGGTACTGCACACCCCTATCTGGGGCGGCGGGGAAGCCGGACGGTTCCTGGCGGCGTCCGTATCCTTTATCCTGAATTATGCCTGCTATTTTTCAGAAATATACCGCGGCGGCATTCAGGGAATCCCGATGGGACAGACAGAAGCGGGTCTGGTGCTTGGCATGACGAAAAAGCAGATTTTCTTCAAAGTCACGCTGTTACAGATGATTAAACGGATTGTTCCCCCCATGTCCAACGAGATTATCACTCTGGTAAAAGATACTTCCCTTGCCCGCATCATCGCGCTGCAGGAAATTATCTGGGCAGGACAGGCGTTTATGAAAGGCTCACAGGGAATATCCGGCGCAATCTGGCCCCTGTTTTTTACCGCCGTATACTATCTCATTTGCAACGGTATCCTGACCGTTCTGCTTGGGCGATTAGAAAAGAAGTTGGATTATTTTAAATAGGAGGAAACCCATGCCGATTTTAGAAGTAGAACATATTCGTAAGACATTTGAACATACAGAAGTGCTCCAGGACATCAGTTTTTCCTTGGAAAAGGGGCAGGTTGTTTCCATCATCGGATCTTCCGGGAGCGGCAAAACGACCCTGCTACGGTGTCTGAATTTTTTGGAACGCCCAGATTTCGGTGTCATCCGGGTAAATGGTGAAACTTTATTCGACGCTGAAGATGCGACTACGCAAAAAGAAAGTGAAATCCGCAAGAAACGGCTTCACTTTGGTCTGGTTTTCCAGTCTTTTAACCTGTTTCCACAATATACAGCGATGCAGAACGTCATGCTGGCAAGCCAGCTACTCGCCAAAGAAGCACCCGATTATCAGGCGAACAAAAAGCAGATATTAGAAGAAATCGAGACACAGGCTGCGGATTTGCTGATGCAGATGGGCTTACAGGATCGCATGACCCATTATCCCCATCAGCTTTCCGGCGGACAGTGCCAGCGTGTCGCCATCGCCCGCGCGCTCGCCTTAAAACCAGACATTCTCTGTTTCGACGAGCCAACCTCTGCGCTGGATCCCGAACTGACCGGCGAGGTTTTGCGAGTCATCAAAGAACTTGCCAATCAACAGACTACCATGATTATCGTCACACATGAAATGGCATTCGCAAGAGACGTTGCCAACCACGTCATTTTTATGGACGACGGACATATTCTGGAGCAGGGAGATCCTATACAGGTGATTGAACATCCCCGCGAAGAACGGACACGGCAGTTTTTATCGCGGTTTTAAGCATTCCCAGCATTTTCCCTCGCCCGCAGCCAGTTCAGGTTCCTTGCTTCCTGAACCTGGTCCGGGAAGTCAACTTCCTTCCAGGGCGACCGGGTGCAGTCGTCTTTGACCGGACAGACTTTACATTCCATCTTATTGGCATACCGGGTATCGCCGTTTTTTCGGACGGATTTCTTGCGCAGCACAACCCCCGTCGGACAATAAACCAGATTTTTTTCCAAATCCCGCACAAAATAACCTTCCGCCGCCCGCATTCTCATCTGTTCTTCTGTCATACCCTTTTCCTCCCCTTGCTCGTTCGTATTTTTGCAAGTCAGGCGCTTACAATTTAAACTTATTCACTTCCCCGGTCAACTGATTTGCTATATTCATATTCGTATTGGCCTCGCCGCCGATATTACCTACTTTAGCAGTTAAATCAACTGACACCTCTGTCACATTTGTAATGCCCTTAGCGCT
This sequence comes from Muribaculaceae bacterium, assembly GCA_023663465.1. Classification (GTDB taxonomy): domain Bacteria; phylum Bacillota; class Clostridia; order Lachnospirales; family Lachnospiraceae; genus UBA3282. The sequence goes on from JAMPHJ010000016.1 coordinate 24,253, forward strand.
CTCTGATACCGCGATGCTGACTGCCGATATGGACTCTTTAATCTGGTCTATGCTGCGTTTAACCTGCGCGCTTTCTTCCGCAAACGTCTTCATCATTTCGCTCATATTCCCCACATCGCTGCGGTAACTCTCGCTGGTTTCCAATAGCTGTCTGTAGCCGCCCATCGCCGTTTCATCCATAAACTTTAGCATCATTTCCGCATTCTGCGCCAGCTCATTAACAGCTTCGATAACGGCTGCACTGACATTCTGAATCTGTACAGCCGTCTGTGCGGAATTATTCGCCAGTTTCCCGATTTCATCGGCTACGACTGCAAAGCCTCTTCCTGCATCGCCCGCCCGCGCCGCTTCAATACTGGCGTTTAAGGCAAGCAGGTTGGTCTCTTCCGTAATTTCAATGATATTTTCGGTAAGAACGTTAATTTCCTCTACAGACTTAGATTTTTCAATTTTTTCATTGACAGAAGCAGCCATTTCCTGCACCTGTATCTTGGCATTTTCTTGCGCCAAGACTGCTTCTTCGTTAATCTTCGCCGCTTTTTTCATGACTTCCTGGGCGGAGTCTCTCTCATTCCCGGCATCCGCAGAAATCTGCTCCATCGTTCCATTGATTATCCCGATACTTTCATCAACCTGCGTCAGTGCGGCGCTGGTCTCTTCCATTGCGGCGCTCATTTCTTCCATAGTAGAAGATACGTCCGTGACGCGCATTTCCGCACCGGATAGATTCTGTACCACACTCTGCACGGAATCCACAAGCTGATTGGAATTGTCCCGGATATTCAGCATGATTCCTCTGATATATTCCAGAAGCAGATTGACGTTATTCGCAATAAGCTCCGTCTCGTCGCCAGTTGTAATTTCAAGTTTCTGCGTCAAATCCCCTTCGCTGTGCACCAAGTCGTAAATCTTGCCATTAACCAGATTCAGGCTCTTCATGACCTGTCCCACTAACAGATTCATCAGAAAAACGGATATGACTATGCACACAACCGCTGTCATGATAATCTGAAGCGTCATTTGATTTAATTTCTTAACAACATTGGCAGCGTCGTAATCACACCCAATGATGCCAACGATTTTTCCCGTGCTGTCCAAAATGGGTTTGTATACGGAAATCAAGTCCCCGTCTTCCGTGTGGTCTATCTCATCTTCTGCATATTCTTCCCCGGCAAAAACATCGGCAAGTTCCTCATAGGGAACATCAAACACCTCCCCTGCCTTCGCCTGCTGCTCCGTTTTATCGGTATCTACACCGTAATAAATCTGGCTGCCATCTGTATACAAGGTGTACAGATACGCAATCCCGATATCTTCCTGCACGCCCCGCATCGTGTTAAGCAGCGTCTCATAACTTTCTGTACCTTCGCTGCCCGGTCCAATCCCCTCGACCAAGTCTCCGTCGATGACTTCCGTTATAATCTGCGCCGCCATCCTCGCCTCTTCCACGCCTGCGGAAACCATTCCCTCATTAAGACGCCTATAAGCGGATATCCCCATACTGCCGCAAATCAACAAAATCAACACATTGCTTAAAAGCAATATCTTCATCCGAATGCTTATTCTTCTGACTCGTTCTTTCATACTACCCTGCCATCCCTTCTCTGCCGCCTTTCTATGCGGCGCCGTTGTCTCATCATTTTTCTACTGTTACTTTGTGGTCTTACCCAATACACGATTGCCTTACCATTTCTCTGCTGCTTCTCTATTGCTGCCTCATCCTATACGCGTTTGCTCTGCCATCACTTTCCCGACTCATTCCCTGCCACCCTTTCAATAAGCGCGACAATCGTACCGATTGCGTCCCGTTGGGAACTTCTGCTCATTGCATCGATGTAGGTAAGTCTTGTAAAATAAAGCTCCTGCACTTTATCCACTAAAAGTTTCTTCGTCAAATCATCCTCATCTACTACCATACTAAATCCCTGCGCCTCAAAAGACCTGGCATTTAGAATCTGATCTCCGCGGCTGCTGCCGGAAGGCAGAGGAATCAGCAGATTCGGCTTTTTCAGTGCGAGCAGCTCGTTAATCGCATTCGCACCGGCTCTGGATATGACGATATCCGCCATTGCAAAAATATCTTTCAGCTCGGATTTAATGTATTCAAACTGCTTATATCCCTTCGTCGTCAGAAGCAGATTATCCATTTTTTCTTTTCCGCATAGATGGACAATCTGAAAATCTTCCAATAATTCGGGCAAAGCGTCCCGGATTGCCTGATTAATCGCCGCAGACCCCTGGCTTCCGCCGATAACCATAATGACGGGCTTCGATGCATCAAACCCGCACAGCTTATACGCCTCTTCCTTACGCCCCTGCATCAGTTCTTCCCGGATAGGGGAACCTGTCAGGACAGCCTTATCCGCGGGCAATAATTTAAAAGTTTCTGGGAAATTGCAACATACCTTCTTCGCCACCGGAATACAGAGCTTATTCGCCAATCCCGGCGTCATATCAGACTCATGCACGATACACGGGATTTTCAGGGAAGCCGCCGCCCTGACAACTGGAACGCTGACAAAACCGCCCTTGGAAAAAACGATATCCGGCGCTATCGCCTTTAAATACTTTCTTGCTTCCGCCACCCCTTTTAACACGCGGAATGGGTCCGAAAAATTTTTCGGGTCAAAATACCGGCGGAATTTACCCGTCGCGATTCCGTAATAGGGTATGTCAAAATCCTCTATCAGTTTTTTCTCGATACCATCATAAGAACCCATATAGAAAATTTCATAGCCCAGTGACTTTAATTTGGGAATTAAAGCGATATTGGGCGTTACATGACCGGCGGTCCCGCCGCCAGTGAATACGATTTTCTTACCCATGTAAAAACCCCCTGATACAACGATGAATCCTTTTATTTTACTATCTACTACATTATAAATCTGCGATTCTAATCAACATTCGCCGCTCGCCGAACATGCAAGCATGCTCTTCTCGCTAACGCTCATTATATCATAAATCTGCGATTTATGATCGGCATTCGCCGCTCGCCGAACATGCAAGCATGCTCTTCTCGCTAACGCTCATTATATCACAAACTAATATCAGATTCTAGTACTTGCCGACAGAATCATCCAAAACATCTTATAAAAGAACGAAACTTGTTGATGCCTTACATGCCCGGAAATATTGAGCTTCCCGTCCGCTCCTTTTATAATGAAGTTGTGAATGAAACGTATAAACTTATCTGATTTTGAGAAGAGGAAGTGTTTTTATGCTGCAGGTTTTTTTGAAACACCCGGAATTTATGATTCCCATTTTGACATTACTGCTCCTAAGTATTATATGCCAGATTAGCATAGGCGTGCTTTATCACAAGCTTATCTTAGAAACGGAAAATATGTCTACTACCACTAATAAATCGCTGCAACAGCTAAAATTAAAATTTTCCAGCTGCTGCAAACTCCATGACGGCATCGCCAACGTTCCCGTTTTTGTGGACAAGTATATGAACCAGATTAAAATATACGGCATTCCTTTATCCGCGCTGAGACACCTTTCCGGGCAGCTTGCCCTTTTATCCATCCTCGTATCCGGCGTAGGCGCTTATCAGGGCATTATCGGGGAAGAACCCATGCTCTATATTGCTCCTTATTATATCGTCAGCTTTCTGGGATTATACTGCTATTTTGCAATTTCTTCCCTCGTGGATATCTCCGACAGCGCCAAGGTTCTTCGCACCAATTTAATCGACTATCTTGAAAACCATTTGTCAAACCGCTTAGAGCAGACCTCGCTGGATTTAAAACTCGTCCAGGGTGAACTGCCGGACAAGCTGGAAGCGGATACGGAAATATCCTCTGCGGACGCCGAAGAAAAACAGCCGGAAGGAACCATTCTTTCCCGCACGGAAGCGCAGGAGCTGGAATCTCTTCTAAAAGAATTTCTGGCATAGCCAACATATCCGGGGAAAATATGATACAATGGACACAGCGCGATAGTTGCGTCACAAGAATTACAGAGCAATTCTTGCTAAAATAATATAATAGACACAGATTCGATAGTTGCGTCACAAGATGCACATTGCGAAACTTGTTTTACAAAACTTGCACACAAGAGGTAACTTACATGACCAATGAAAAAGAGCGCCGTCCGCTTCCCGATATCCTGCGGGGGTTCGCCATCGTTCTTGTCGTCTTCGCCCATTGCATTCAGGAAGGAAGCGGCGCTGCATTCAAGCAGGACTCCCTGTATTTTCAGGACAGGGTATATCAATTCATCTATAGTTTCCATATGCCGCTGTTTATGTTAATCAGCGGCTATTTGTCATGGAATGGAATCCATAGGGCCGCAGGGCAGACGGCATGGAAAGAACGCTTTCCTCTTCTGAAAAAAAGAGCCCAGACCCTGCTCTTACCAATTCTTTTATGGACGGTATTGGACTATCTGCGCATTTTTATCATCAATCTAAGCCGCGGTTATCTGGATTTATCGCCGGACACGATTCTGCCCTCTTTTATCAGGGTCCTGCCTTCTTTTGGCATCAGCCTATTGACGAATCTATGGTTTTTATGGGCAGTGTTCTGGTGCTTTCTGCTTGTCTTTATCATGCACTGCTATCTACGGGATTCCCTGCTTTTATATGGCATCGGCTTTTTCCTGCTGTTTCTGATACCGGACGGCATGGGACTGGGCGCTTATAAATATATGATGCCATATTTCATCGGCGGCTTCTACTTCCATAAATGGCAGGTGCAAAAATGGCAGGGACAGGAACGCCCGATGCAGGGCAGGGCAAACGTGCCCTTTCCCAGCGTGTGCCAATTTTATCAGCGTTTCCGGTGGGTCTGTGTGGCTTTGTCGGGTATCTTTTTTGGTTTGCTATTTTATTTGTTTTTTAACGAAAATACGCTTATTTATCTATCCGGCTATAAACTCATCGGGAAGGATATCCCTTTGCAGCTTGCGATTGACTTCTACCGTATGCTCATCGGTTTTGCCGGAAGCATCTTTTTTATCCTGCTATGGCAGGAAACGCTAAAATGCGGCTATTCTTTCCCCATTCTTACTAAATTGGGGAAAAATAGTATGGGAATTTATATCCTGTCGGGATACTTATTGGTGCTTGGCATCGCACCCCTTACTGCCACTGCGCACCCTTCCTATCTGCTGAATCTTCTGGAATGCGCAGTCGTGTTAGCGCTCTCTAACCTGCTTACAGAGCTTCTTTCACGCCTTCCATTCCTTAGAAAATTAGTGGGCAGATAGCTCTTTATCCCGCCCCGCGCCATTGTAAAAAAGCGCATAAAATAATGTAAACCCGAACACGCGTAAAATGGGCATTTTACTTGACAAATTCGCCCAAAAAGGCGTATAATATCTACCAATCAGATAAGGGAACGGAATTGTCCGTCACTTTATATATAGTACCTATTTATACCGTATTTATGCAGTAGGCAATACCCACGCAGTATCAGTATGTAGTATCGTAGTATATATAGCATTCCATGTTTTACCCATTTTTTTCGCGCAATCGTAGAATGTACAGTGTAAAGACAATTTCGACTTTCGTCTGAACCACGCCGGGGACATTTTGCGGTTACCGCGCCCCATTGGCACTGTACAGGGAGGATATGAAAAATGGGTAAAAAATTGAGTACCAGAATAAGCAGACATCGAATTGAAAAACGACTGGAACACGGATTCCTTGTGGCATCCGGGATTCCGGCAATTGTTGCAGCCTTAGTCATGATTGTATTGATTGTGGTTGCATTTGTTTATTCAAATGCGCTACATAATTATGGTTTCGCACAGGGCGATGTAGGCAAGACCATGACGTATTTTGCAGAGACAAGGTCTGCGCTGCGTGCCGTTATCGGTTATGATGAGGCGAGCGCCATTGAAAGCATGCTGGTTACGCATGATGAGAATGTAGAATTGTTTGAAAAGAGTTTTGCAGAATTGGAAGCATCTATGGTATCGGATGCCAATAAGAAAACTTATAGTGATATTACTGCAGAGCTGGAAGATTACTGGACACTTGAAAGGGAAATCCTGGAACTGGGCGCAACCACAGACAGAACGATTACCGCACAGGCACAGGATAGGGCAATGAACGAACTTATGCCTCTGTTTGATAGCATTTATTCACAATTAATGTCCATTATGGATATCAAGGTTGAGCGTGGAAACAGTATTTCCTCTACCATGATGACCGCTTGTATCATACTTGTTATTGCGATTGTTGTCGTTATTGCAGGGTCTATGTTCTATTCTGTCCGCATGGGAAAAAATATCGCAGCCGGTATTTCCAAACCGCTGTCAGCGCTCGGAAACCGCCTGGAAGATTTCGCCCACGGCGATTTATTCACACCGTTCCCCGATGCAGATACGGACGACGAAGTTGCCGACATGATAAATTGTGCAAAAGATATGGCGGAATCTCTGGATTTCATCATTGCAGATATGGAATATACGTTAGGAGAGATGGCGGATTCCAATTACACGGTAAGGTCGAGAGACAGCTCCAGATACATCGGCGATTTCAAACAGTTATTTGATTCATCCAGAAAGTTAAGAAACTGCATGGTCGATACCCTGCATTTCATTGAAGAATCTTCTATCCAGGTTACAGCGGGTGCAAGCAATCTTTCCGAGACTTCCCTGAGTCTTGCAGAAGGCGCTACAGAACAGGCAAGCGCGGTAGAAGAGCTTCAGGCGACGATTACGACTATCGCAGAAACTGCGGTACAGGCTGCGGAAAATGCAGAGGCTGCTTACCATCAATCTCAGGAATACGCTAATATGGCTGATCGCAGCAGTGCGGATATCAAAGAAATGGTAGAAGCAATGGAGCGCATCAACGAAGCTTCCCAGAAAATTGGAAACATCATTTCCGAAATCGAAAGCATTGCTTCCCAGACCAACCTGCTTTCCCTCAATGCTTCGATTGAGGCTGCGAGAGCCGGCGAGGCGGGACGCGGATTCTCAGTCGTTGCTGACCAGATCAGACAGCTTGCTGAACAGAGCAGTAAATCTGCAGTTGACACCAGAACGTTAATTGAAGGCGCTATGCAGGAAATCGATAACGGCAGCAAAGTTGCTGACCGCGCAGTAGCTTCCATCGATATGGTAGTAGAAGGCATCAGAACGATTGCTACTTCCTCCAAGGATTTGAGCATCAACTCCAGCAACCAGGCGGCAACGATGAAAGAAGCGGAAGAAGGCATCAACCAGATTTCCGATGTTATCCAGACGAACGCAGCGGTTGCAGAAGAATCTTCCGCAACCAGCCAGGAGTTATCGGCCCAGGCGACTTCACTGGATTCCTTGATTGCGAAATTTAATCTGCCGAATAGAGCGTCATAAGAAAACAGAATGCCAGAACATTCTCACTGAAAATGACCACACCACAAAACTATACTATACTTCATGAAATAAAAAATCCATAAATCAAATCATAGTAAGAAATCCTCTGAGTCACTTTCGATTCAGAGGATTTTTCACTGCATCATTTATTTTCTATGGATTGTCTCTTTTCCTTACCTCGGACATGGCTTGCATTGTGATAATTTTATTCTTATATCTCAATCAGCTCATACTCCGCCACGCCGATTCCCATTTTCACCGCATGTTCGATACCGACTTTCCAGTTGGTCGTGGGTGCGGAGTCACAGAAGTGGTCGCCATGCGTATGCGGCATTCTGTCCAACTGGCTGTTTGCGATGACGGGCTGCCTGTTTACCGCGTCCGCACACGCCATATCCAGCGCCACCGGGTCGAAAGAGGCAAACATACCCACGTCCGGCACAATCGGAATATCATTTTCCGCATGGCAGTCGCAGTTTGGTGAAACGTCGATGACCAGATTGATATGGAAATTCTCTCTTCCCTGCAAAACCGCCTTGCTGTATTCCGCGATTTTTTTATTCAGGATATCGTTGCTCTCATCCTGCGCCGCCTGTACCGCGTCCGCCGGACACACGCCGATGCAGCGTCCGCAGCCCACGCATTTATCATGGTTGATGGACGCCTTCCTATCTGTAATCGAAGGCGCGTCATGGGCGCAAATCTGAATACACCTTCCGCAGCCGATACAGCGCGCGGACTCCACATACGGTTTCCCTGCGCTATGCATTTCCATCTTGCCGGCGCGGGAACCGCAGCCCATACCGATATTCTTTAAGGCGCCGCCAAATCCCGTGGCTTCATGCCCCTTGAAATGGTTTAACGTAATGATAACATCCGCATCCATAATCGCCCGCCCGATTTTCGCCTCTTTCACATACTCGCCGCCTTCCACCGGAACAAGCGCCTCGTCCGTGCCTTTCAGACCGTCCGCAATCAGCACATGGCAGTCTGTGGAAAAGGGTGAAAATCCGTTGCGATACGCTGCGTCCAAATGATCCAGCGCGTTTTTCCGACCGCCTACATAGAGCGTATTACAATCCGTCAGAAACGGCTTCCCGCCCAGCTCCTTGATGACCTTGACGACGACTGCCGCATAATTCGCCCGTAAGTACGCCAGATTGCCCGGCTCGCCAAAATGTATCTTGATTGCGGCATACTTGTTTTGAAAGTCAATCTTTCCAATTCCAGCCGTCTTCATCAGCCGCTCTAACTTCTGCGGCAGATTCTCGCTGAAAGAAGTCTTCAAATCCGTGTAATACACTTTTGATTTTTCCATTGGTTTTCCCTCCTGTAAAAAAGCCGCTCTCTGCAAAAGAAAGCGGCATTGTTTTTTGTCGAAGCTGTTAGAACCGCTTGCATACTGTAAACAACTCCACAACTTCGTTTTAATTTAATCATTATGCCAAGGCAGTTTCCTGCGATGGCATCTGTTATATGATAGATTTATCATAGCAGAAATTTATGTCCAAACTATGACATAACTCTTAAAAAATTATAAAAACTCTAAAATACTTTTTTCCAGAATATGAATCGCCCGTTCATTTTCTTCCTGACAATAGGCAATGATTTCCTCTTCTCCTTTATTAGAGACGATGCTCGTATCCGCGCCAAGCTGTACGAAACAGATATAGTTTTCGATGGTTTCCATTCTGGACGCTTTCGCCTTGCCCAGATTCTGGGGATATTCCAGATTATCCTGGATGAGCCGGCTCCGGTAATCTTCTAACGCCTGTTCCACTGTACCGACATAATCCTCTTTGGCATGGATAATAATCATGGTGTCGATGTCCGCTTCCGTATTCTGCTCTTCCGCGAGGAACTCCACATACATCTCTTTTGTGATTCCCGTCTTTTCTTCCAGCTCTTTTTCAGACAGCGGAATCTCCGGCCAGTAATGCCCGCCCAGCTCCTCTTTTACGCTTTTCTTTAATTCCGACAAGGTAGGAAACTCTCTATTTCCCTGCCGCATTTCATTTTCCACGCCGGAACTTCCTGCTTCTATCTCATCCCCGCCGCCCTGTATCTCGAAAGCCTGACCCTCTTTTACCAATTCCTCCGTAGGTATATTTTCTCCGCAGCCGGAAAGCATACAAAGAAGGAGTCCGTTTAGGAAGCCCCATAACACTACTTTTTTTATCATATTGCGCCGCTCCTTTCCGGGATATCCGCTAAACTGCCGGATAATTTATCTTTCATTATCCATTGTAACCCTTTTATGAATTTGGTATACTATACCATATTTGAATTTCTCATTTTATCTATCCGCGCGCACGAAAGAGGGCGGATAAAACGGGAGCGATTATGTTATTTAATTCTTTTTTATTTATTTTCATATTTCTGCCGCTTACCCTGCTCGGCTGGTACGGACTGAACCACTTAAAGCGTTTTGAACTGGCGAAAGTTTTCTTAGCAGGCATGTCCTTATGGTTTTACGGTTATTTCAACTACTACTATCTTGCCATTATTCTAATCAGCATCGCCGTAAATTACCTGATAAGCCTTTTTCTGCATACTGCCAAGTCGAAACGATGGAATCGACCTGCGCTGTTTGTGGGTATCATTTTTAACTTAGGACTGCTATTTTATTTTAAATACTATGACTTTTTTATGGAAAATATGAACGCTGTCTTTCACACGGATTTTGCCCTGAAACACATCTTACTGCCATTGGGCATCAGCTTTTTTACCTTCCAGCAGCTTTCTTTCATCATAGACCGCTGTCTGGGCAGGGCAGAGCATTACCGCCTTGTAGACTATGTGACGTTTGTTACCTTTTTTCCACAACTGATTGCCGGACCCATCGTTTTATATAAAGAAATGATTCCGCAATTCGAGGATATATCCAACCGCAGATTTCAGGCGCAGAACTTCGCGCAGGGCATTATTTTATTCGTCCTCGGTCTGGGAAAAAAGGTCTTGCTTGCCGACGTGCTGGCGCTCCCCGTCAATTACGGTTTCGCCCAGACGTTCAGTCTGGATACGCCCTCGACTCTTCTGGTTATTTTATCCTATACCTTTGAAATCTATTTCGATTTCAGCGGGTATTCCGATATGGCGATGGGGCTGGGCAGAATGTTTAACATCATTCTTCCCGTCAACTTCAACTCACCCTACCGCGCCTGCACGGTAAAAGAATTATGGCAGCGCTGGCATATGACCTTGTCGCGCTTTTTCATTACCTATGTATACATTCCGCTGGGTGGCAGTAAAAAAGGAAAGGCAAGAACCATTTTTAACACCTTCCTCGTATTTTTCCTGAGCGGACTCTGGCATGGGGCGGCATGGACCTATATCGCCTGGGGCGTGATGCAAGGGCTTCTCGTTATCTGGGACAACTTAGGCATCGTCGGCATCAAAGGCAGGAATGAAAAGCGCCCCGCCAAATTCCACATTCCTCCCTGGCTTGGCTGGATATGCACCTTTACCTTTTTTAATCTGTCTTTGTTCTTTTTCAGAAGCCAGAGCATGTTAGGCGCATTCCAGATGTTTAAAAACCTGTTTTCTTTCCAGAATACGGGCAAAGTGTTAGAAGTGGCGTCCACCTTAGATATCTCAGAATTTTATGTGATAAAAGAAGCGCTCTCTATCCTTGCGCCGTCCCTTATCGGATACGGCTTCCTCGCGCTGCTTCTCTTCTACCTTGCACTGTCCTTTTTCCTGATTTTCAGAAAAAACGCACTCTGCATCGCCGAAGAAGGGACGCTGACTTCTGGGAAATGCTGGGCGGTTACGTTTCTTTTCGTGTGGTGCGTGATTTCGTTATCGCAGGTTAGTACCTTTTTGTATTTTAATTTTTAATATCGCAGCAAAATTTATTCAGCCTGCAAAACGATGTCTTATGGTGATAAATTGTAAGTTGAAAGAAAGGTATGGTGCAGAATTTTATGGAGAAAAAATTTATCCGCTCCTTTTTCATAAGAAGTATCTCGCTGCTTTTGCTAATCATTGCGCTCGTCGTGCTATTCGACCCTTTTTACCAATATCATAAACCGCTTCCGGGCTTAAAAAGCGTGCTGACCGATAAAGAATATCAGTGCGTGGGAACGCTGCGCAATTTTGACTACGACAGTCTCATCGTCGGATCCTCAGTTTGTGAAAATTATAACAATCATTGGTTCGACGAAGGTTTCGGCTGCACTGCCATCAAGGCAATCCGTTCTTATGGCGCAACGGCGGATTTATGCTATCTGCTGGACGTGGCGTACCAGAACCGGGATTTGAAGTATGTCTTTTATAACATAGACCCTTCCTCCCTTTCCTCCGATACGGAACCGACTTACGAATCCACCGGATGCCCGATGTATCTGTACGATACTTTTTATTTAAACGATTACCCCTATGTATTAAATAAAGACATTCTGCTGGAAAAAATTCCCTATATGCTTGCCTTTTCCGTAAAAAGCGACTATGATGAAGGAAACTCCTACAACTGGGCGCAGTGGAAATATTTCAGCGCAGAGCTTGCCACCGGAATGTACAACCGGCTCTCCGCCGCTAAACCCATGTATGAGGAAACCTATTACGAAGAAAAACTCGCGGGAAATATCGCCCTGCTAACGAAACAGGTAACGTCCCATCCGGAAACCACCTTCAAGTTTTTCTTTTCCCCGTATTCTATGCTCTGGTGGGACAATATCTACCGAAGCGGCGAGCGCGATTCCTATCTCTACAACGAGAAACAGGCAATCGCCGCCCTGTTAGAATATGACAACGTAGAAATTTATTACTATCAGGATGAGGAAGAAATCATCACGAATCTGGACAACTACATGGATACCATTCATTTTTCCAAAGATATCAATCAGCTTATCTGTGAAAAAATGATTGCTGGGGAAGGCAGGCTGACGAAGAAAAATTATGAGACGAGACTTCAGGATATGTATGAGCTTTCAGAAAGAATCGTAAGGGAAGATATTTTGGAATATTACTGATTTAGAAGGCTATGAGTTGAAAGATTACGGATTTAAGAGATGAAAATATACGAGTGAAATATAAAACTCAGAGAAAGGCACGGATTAAGAGATGAAACTAATATCATGGAATGTTAATGGATTACGGGCTTGCATGGGAAAAGGCTTTATGGACTTTTTCAAAGAACAGGATGCAGATATTTTCTGCTTACAGGAAACCAAATTGCAGGAAGGACAGATTGCACTGGAACTGCCGGGTTATCACCAATACTGGAACTATGCGGAGAAAAAGGGCTATTCCGGCACCGCCATTTTCACCAAAGAAGAGCCTCTTTCAGTTTCCTATGGCATCGGCATAGAAGAACACGACCACGAGGGGCGTGTCATTACGCTGGAATTTCCCGATTTTTATGTCGTTACCGTATATACCCCCAACTCCAAACGGGAACTGGAACGGCTGGATTACCGCATGAAATGGGAAGATGATTTTCTTGCCTATATTAAAAAACTGGAAGAGAAAAAGCCCGTCATTTTCTGCGGCGATTTAAACGTAGCGCATCAGGAAATCGACTTAAAAAATCCTAAAACCAACCACAAAAACGCCGGTTTCACCGACGAGGAGCGCGCCAAATTTACGACCGTCACACAATCCGGTCTAATCGATACCTTCCGCTATTTTTATCCCGATTTGGAAGGCGTTTATTCCTGGTGGTCCTATCAATTCCATGCCCGTGAAAAAAATGCCGGCTGGCGTATCGACTACTTCGTGGCATCAGAATGCCTGAAAGAACGCTTGCAGGACGCGTTCATTTATACGGATATCATGGGGTCTGACCATTGCCCGGTGGGGTTGGTGATTGAGGGGTAGAAGGGGATTTTCTGCTCCGCTTTCGCCCATTCAACAGCTTTAAGTTGATCTTCTAGTTGTTCACTTAAAATGATATGCTCTGCCATGACTATATCCTTTCTGCATGACTTTTTATCGGAGCAGCATAGAATCTTTTCCAGAATTTTTTCTTTTGATTCGCCCAAACCCTGTAACTCTTCCAAGTCCTCCAGCCATTCTTTCATCCGATATCTGAAAGTCCTTTGTCAAACCTGCAGGGACTCCTTGTTATCAATTTGTCAATCCATATTATAGTTTTCCGAAAGTATGAAACAAAATCATATAAAACATTATAGCACAAAATAAACGAGGTATAGTAGACTGATTGGAATGCTTTCAAAATTTTTAAGATTTTTCTGCGACTGATTTGGCGTCATTTTCCTATAGATTTTTTTCTAAAATCGTATATAATAAAAGCAGGAAATAACACAGGCTCACATGCTGAGGGAATCATATCGGCTGATCCGGGCACTCCCCTGTTTAAAAAATAATCGTGAACGATTGCCGATAGCAAAGTTCTTGGGTAATTCCAAGGGCTTTTGTTTTTTATAAAGGAAAATCTATACACATATGAATGTCTGCACAGCGATTATTCCAACGATGAATATACCTTTGATATTAGTATGTACAAAGTGCTTATCAATAAAATAAGCTTCCTTTGGACGCAAAAAAGCGCATGGTTTACATTTTACCGTTTCCATGCGCCTATACCAACACATCCGCAGGTATGTGTTATTGTGATATTAAATTATTTTTGACTACGCCAACTGCATAATCTCACTCTGTAAATCTTTAATTACATCAAGAGATAATTCTGTGTAATCTGCTATATCCTCCAATGACATTTTACCCGCCTTAATCATGCGGATAGCTGTCTTTTTTGCTTGGTTCTGCGCTGCTTCTTGCGCCGCTTCCTGCGCCGCTTCATAGCGCTCACTTTTAATATAAGACCTTATAACTTCCTCCTCGTCAAATAAACTCATCATAATTGACACAACCTCCTTTTCCCTGTCAAGCA
>JAMPHJ010000170.1 GCA_023663465.1 Muribaculaceae bacterium
TACTAAGTTCAAAAGCCGCATTGCGTCTTTTTCACTAAGTGCCGTCGTTTTTCAAGGACCTTCGCGAGATTTCTATTTGTCCTGTCGATTCCACATGAAAGAGCTGACTGAAAATTGATTTCCGTAATCATCGAGTAGCGATTGTCTTGCAGGAAACAGGATTTTATATTATGATGGAACAGAGGAAAGATAGGAAAGGTATGGGGCAGGTATGGACGATAAGGAAAGAATGGACCAGGAGCAGAAAGAAAATAAGGAATGGGATTTTAGGGAATTAGACGACGTGGGAGCGCAAAAAGAAGCGCTGCTGTCCAAAAAGGAACGAAAAGAGATTCCGGCGAGGGCAGCTTATCAAAAGACGTCTGCAGACCATGAACAGCAGGATGGAAATAGCGGCAGTCAGAATGACGGGAGTGGGCAGAAGAATAGCCTAAGCCCTAACGGACAGACGCCGGATGATGGAAATTCGGACGAATATGAAGCGGTCTGCTTCATCTGTAGAAGACCGGAGAGCAAGACGGGGAAAATGTTCAAGCTGCCAAACCATATTTGCGTTTGTAATGATTGTATGCACAAGACGATGGATATGGTGAGTCAGTTTGACTATCAGGGAATGCTGAATTATCCGGGGAATCCGAATGGGAATATGGCGGATTTTAATAATGGTAAAGGCTTTCCCAATATCAGTTTTGTGAATCTGGCGGATTTACAGGGGGACGGCGGAATCCCGAATAAACAGAAAATCAAGAAGAAAAAAGCCGCGCAGGAAGGTACGCCTGCGATTGATATCAGAAATATTATGCCGCCCCATAAGATTAAGGCGAAGTTAGACGATTATGTTATCGGGCAGGAACATGCCAAAAAAGTGATGTCCGTAGCGGTCTATAACCATTATAAAAGAGTTGCGACCGGTACGATGGATGAGATAGAGATTGAAAAATCCAATATGCTGATGATTGGACCGACAGGCTGCGGCAAGACCTATCTGGTGAAAACACTGGCACGCCTCTTAGATGTGCCGCTTGCTATCGCAGATGCCACCTCTTTGACAGAGGCGGGATACATTGGCGACGATATCGAGAGTGTCGTTTCCAAATTACTTGCCGCCGCAGATAACGACGTGGAAAGAGCGGAACAGGGCATTATTTTCATCGATGAAATTGATAAGATTGCCAAAAAGAAAAATACCAATTCCAGGGACGTCAGCGGGGAATCCGTGCAGCAGGGGATGTTGAAGCTGTTAGAAGGCGCGGAAGTGGAAGTGCCGGTCGGCGCCAATTCCAAAAACGCTATGGTGCCGTTAGCAACGGTAAACACCCGGAATATCCTTTTTATCTGCGGCGGAGCCTTTCCGGATTTGGACGAGATTATCAAGCAGCGTCTGAATAAAAAAACGTCTATCGGCTACAATGCTGAGCTGCGGGACAAATACGATAAAGAAAAGAACATTTTAAGCAAAGTGGAGGTGGAAGATATCAAAAAATTCGGGATGATTCCTGAGTTTATCGGACGTCTGCCCATTATTTTCACACTGGAAGGATTAAGCAAGGAAATGTTAGTCAAAATCCTTGCCGAGCCCAAGAATGCGATTTTAAAACAGTATCAGAAACTGTTGGCATTAGACGAAGTGAAGCTGGATTTCGACGAGGGCGCGTTAGAAGCGATTGCGGAAAAGGCGATGAAAAAAGATACCGGCGCCAGGGCGCTTCGGGCGATTATTGAGGAATTTATGCTGGATATTATGTACGAGATTCCCAAGGATGATAATATCGGCAGAATCATTATTACGAGGGAGTATATAGAAGGAAACGGCGGACCGGTGATTGATATCCGAAGTAACAGCATGGAAAATCCCGATTATTTAAATGTCGTGGAAAGATAGGGGAAACCGAACAGGCAGGGGCGCATATCATAGGATAAGCAAAGCAGTGAAAAGAGCAAAGATGATATGACTTGTAAGGAAAAGATTCTGTCAAACGATTATGCGGATATTATAATAGACTATGTACTACCAGATGAGGCATTGGCACAGCAGGAAATCGATTATTGTTTCCGTGCCGTGGATGATGAATTTGGAGTTGCGTATGTCAACAGGCAGGAAGTCCCCCCGCTTTCCGTAGGAGTGTATAATTATGCGTCCATTCCGAATCTGTATGGGCTGATGCAGAATTTCCAGACAGAGAATCTGGTAGAAACCGGAAATATCCGTATGCAGGGACCGCCGCTTTCGTTGGAAGGGAGAGGGGTTATTATTGGATTTGTGGATACGGGGGAGTGTGTTAATTTATTGTCAGGTGGACAGGAATCTGAATTAGAAGAAGCATGAAAAGAAGCATGAAAAGAAGCATGAAAAGAATTTTATACTTGACAAATCAGCCCAACATTAGTATATTTTTACTTATAAAAACAAAGGCGTTTCACTTTTTTCGGAAGTGAGGCGCTTTTTTTGGTCAAAAGAGGAGGTCTGCGCATGTATGATTTGGATTTACTGGAGCACAAGGATACGGTGAATGAATTGCTGGCACGCTACGGCGTGAAGTTTGGTATTTATAAAAACAATCAATTTAAGGAACAGCTTTTTCCCTTCGATGCAATTCCGAGGATTATCGAGAAGCAGGAATTTGATTATCTGGAAAAAGGCTTAAAACAGCGGGTGATGGCGCTTAACCTGTTTTTGAAAGATATCTACGGAGTTAAGAAGATTATCAAAGATAAGGTGATACCGGAAGAATTTATCTTTGCGTCCAGCGGTTATATGGCGGAATGTGAGAGCGTTTTACCGGCGAAAGGGATTTATTCCCATATTTCAGGAATCGATCTGGTGCAGGGAAAAGATAAAAAATGGTACATATTAGAAGATAATCTGCGGGTGCCTTCCGGCGCTTCCTATCCGATGATTGCAAGGGAATTGTGCAGGCGGAGCAGTCCTTCCACTTTTGAACACGTTAAGTTAGAGGATAACCGGAATTATGCCAGTCTATTGCGTAAGACAATGGATTATGTCAATGTAGCGGGCGGCCATACGGTAATCTTAACGCCGGGACGCTACAATGCCGCTTATTTTGAGCACTCCTATCTGGCGGAAAAGACGGGCGCGCATCTGGCAAACGGCTCAGAACTTCGGGTTGAAGACGACAGACTCTATTATGTAAATTACAGCGGAAAACTGGAACGGGTCGGAGCGGTTTACCGCAGGATTTCTGATGAATATCTGGATCCGATGAATTTTAATCCAGAGTCAGTTATCGGTATTCCGCATATTTATGATGTATTCCGCAAAGGAAATGTAGCGCTTATCAACGCGCCGGGAAACGGTGTTGCAGACGATAAGGGAATTTATTATTTCGTACCTGCAATGATACGCTATTATCTGGATGAAGAGCCAATTCTGAGTAATGCGCCGACCTATCTGCCTTTTTACGAAAAGGATATGAAATATGTGCTGGAGAACTTTGATGAGCTGGTATTAAAAGATGTGGCGGAAGCGGGCGGATACGGCGTAGTTTTTGGCTCTTCCATGAGCGCGGCACAGAAAGAGGATTTCCTTGCGTTATTGAAAAAGGAGCCTAGAAGATTTATCGCGCAGGAAGTCATTGACTTTCTGGATATCGAGATTTTAGAGGGGAGCGAATGCGTCCCACGGAAAGCGGATTTGCGGGCATTCGTCCTGATGGCGGAAGAACCGCTCGTCTGGAAAAGCGGACTGACACGTTTTTCCAGAAATCCGGATTCTTTTATCGTCAATTCATCTCAGGGAGGAGGTTTTA
>JAMPHJ010000171.1 GCA_023663465.1 Muribaculaceae bacterium
TATACTTCGGAAAAAATGACCCGCTTATTCCCGGTCTGATTCTGGCTATGGTCTTTTCCTTCGTAAACTTCAAAGTAAAATCTTTTTTCCTTGTAATCGGCGCATACACGGAATCCAAGATTGCTACAGGCTGACAGTTTTGTAAGATATGTATATAAATCCTTATAGGATACCTGCAGTGTAACCCTGCTGCCCAGCTCCTTTTTTTCACCCAGTACAAGATGCGGAAGCGGGTTTTCATTGCTAATCGCGGAAATATCCACAAGCAGACGCATAACGTCTTCATATGTCATATCTGATACATTTACAAGGGTTCTGATTCCCCTTCTGGAAAGCCCGGAAGATAACATACGCCCCGTAGCTGTGATTTCGTTGGAATAATCATCTACTGTTATACCCTCGATGAATGCGCTTTCCACTGACCCGGTCATGGTCACGATATGCCCGGTCTTTAGCAGCTTTAGATTCTGGCTGTTTAATGATGCGTGGATTTCCACCGCCCCGGCTTCCTTGTATTTCCGTGTCCATATAAGCGACCTGTACACATCGATTACACCCTGCCGCATAAGCTCCATGTCGTATACTTTTATCTGCTTCTGCTGCCGCATCTCTGCGGCTGACTGCTGTACCATTTATTCCCTCCTGCCTATGGCATGACATATCGGTTTTCAAAATCAAAATTCACGTTCATGTAATCTTCGCCCGCGTCCGCCGTATAGTTTATATAATTCCTGCCCGTCTCTAACTGTATATAGCTTTCGTTCTCTTCATCCACGGTGTAGTTATAATCCATCTTTTCCCCGCCCCGGTACAGTATGACGTCAATATTGCCCTGCTCTGTGCTTATGACAATCTGGTCGCCCGGCTCCATTGTGCAAAGCAGTTTCAGTCTTTCACCCGTCGTCACATTCATTACCGCCGGATTTACCACAACGTCTTCCGCAATGATGGTCATCTGGATACCGATTGCCGTTGTGCTGTTATTATCCACTATCTTGATTGTTTCTTTCACCCGGACGCCAAATTCCATACCCTCTTCTGGTATTTCGCAGGGAAATTCAAAAGTGTTTTCCCAATTCGTCATCTCAATATGTGTCGGTGTGCCATCCCTAAAATACGGCTCCGGGCAGATTAGTGATATAACGGCGGGGCGCAAAACGCCCTTATCCGCTATATCAATACTTTCTACCCGATACTTTATTTTTCGGGTCTGTCCGTCTTCCGTGTGGTAAAATGTGCCTTCTGCGCCTTTCTTAAACACACGCGCCAGATAGTCCCTGTTTTCCCTATAATTCCTGCGGATATTGGCAGTTATTACGATGTTTCTTTGTTCCAGGGCTTCCCCATCGTAACTGCTGCCGTCCGTCGTGGCATTCTGCGACGTATGCACCGCATTTTTCATATTGTAGACGCCTTCGAGTGAATCCAGGAAAAACTCCGTGGAATCATGGTCATAGGCGAACACGGCGGCAAGTCCGTTATTATTCTCGCATTTTACTACTATCATTGCGCCCCTCCTTTACGTCGGTTTTAATTTAAGGATTGTCTGGCGCACCACATTGCGGTTGATTCTCGCTGTCTCTGACGGCGATAATTCGCGTGGGCTGTTTATTGTCAAATTCTGCACAAAACTGCCCCCTCCTGCTGCCTGTACGCTTTCGCCGCCTGTCCTGCTGCCGCCCGACTTTATATAACTGTCTATCGTCGTCGGGACGCCGCGTGCCATTGCTGCCCGGATTCGTTTTTCTTCCTCATCCATGCCTTCTTCCACGCCTTCCGCCATGCCCGCAGGAAGCATTTTGCCGACCTGGTCCCGCATGACCTTGGATGGGCTGGCAATCTTGAAGAAATCCTTCACGGAGTCCAGGGCTGATTTTGCCAAGTCCTTAAACACGTTTATCAGACTGCTTGCGGCATTCTTTACGCCATTTATAACCCCGTCTATGATGTTCTTTCCTAAATCTGCCCAGTTGATTCCTTTAAATGTGTTGATGATTGCGGCAAACACCTGTGGCAACGCTGCCACCAATGACGGTATCGCCCGTATGATTCCCGATATCAGCGCGCCTAATAACTCAATCCCTGTCTGGATGATTTTAGGCAGGTTCGCTATGATAGTGTTAATCGTCGAGGTAATGACCTGCGGCAATGTCGCAATCAACTGCGGTATTGCCTGTACAATGCCAGAAATCAGCGCATTTAAAAGCTGTATTCCTGTTTCGATTATCTGTGGAAGCATGGATACAATCTGCGAAACGATTGTGGTTATAATCGTCGGAAGCATCGTTATCAACTGTGGTATCGCCTGTACAATACCGGAAACAAGCGATAAAAGCAGGTTTAGCCCCGCATCAATGATAAGTGGCAGATTTTCCATAATTGTCTGCACGATAACGGGTATCATTCCCACTACCGCGCTAATGAGTGAGGGTATCGACTGTGTGATTCCGCTAATGAGACTGACAAGAATCTGTATCCCTGCCGTTATCAACTGCGGTAAATTGTCTGTGAGTGTTTGAGAAATTATCTGTATGAGTGTTGGCAGCATTGCCATCATCTGGGGGATTACTTCATTCAATCCCTGTAATAATCCACCAAATAAGGTGATTGCTGCGTTTAGTATCTGTGGCAGTAGGGTTGGCAATGTTGCGGTTACTGCTTTTATTAGTGTGAAGAATCCGTTAATCAGCGGCGGTAGAACACCGTTTATAATTGTGGGTATGGTATTTGCAAGTGAAGCTATAAGTGAAGTTATTATCATGCTTGCAGTCTCAATCAATTTTGGTGCGCTATCTGATATTTGGTCTGCTGCCTGTTGTGATAGTTCCCCAATCGTACTGTCTGCTTCTTTTAAAAAGCCTTCAATACCGTCCGTTTTGTATGCCTTTAATAAATCGGTGATAGCCCCCATTGCTGTCTGCATACCTGCTGTAAATGTTTCTAATACACCTGTCGAAACAAATGTATTGAAAATACCCTGTGCTGACCGCTTCAACTGATCTAATGCATCGGAAAACGCCACACCCGCATCTACTGCATCATCACCTATGACAATTCCTAATTCCTCACATTTTTTCATCAGCTCATCAACGGTTCCGGCTTCACTGTTCAGAAGCGGCATAAGTTCCTGCCCCTGTTTTCCAAAAAGTTCTGTTGCAAGCCTTGACTTTTCTGCGCTTTCCGGAATTTTCTGAAATGCCGCCACAACCTCACGCAAAGTTTCTTCCTGTCCTTTTAGTGTTCCATCGGCATTTGTTACCTCTACGCCCAATTTTTTAAAATTTTCAATCGCAGTAGCGTTGCCTTCTGTCACCTTATCCATATTCGCAGTCAGTGTTTTCATCCCTGTGCCGAAACTGTTAATATCCACACCGCATTGCGAAAGCACAAAATCCCATTTTTGATATTCCTCTCGGCTCATTCCCAGCTTTTGAGAA
Source organism: Muribaculaceae bacterium (assembly GCA_023663465.1). Lineage (GTDB taxonomy): Bacteria > Bacillota > Clostridia > Lachnospirales > Lachnospiraceae > UBA3282. The sequence goes on from JAMPHJ010000171.1 coordinate 3,438, forward strand.
TTTTTGTCGATTGCATCAAGATTAGAAGCTTGTGCCACTGCCGCACCCGCCACGGCTGTTGCGGCTCCTACCACGGCTGTTGTAAATCCTGCAAACGCTTTCATTGTACCGCCGATTGTTGTTTCCAGAATCTTAAAGCCGCCTTTTGCCGCTTCTTTTGCCGCACTCCCAATTGATACCAACATATCTTTTGCAGAGGGCAGCTTTTCTTTAAATTCATTAATTTTATCTTTTATCTTTCCAAATACTTC
>JAMPHJ010000172.1 GCA_023663465.1 Muribaculaceae bacterium
TTCTAAAAAACACAAGATGTCGGCAACAGATATTTTATGTATACCACATCTTGTTTTCTTTTCTAAAAAATTTTTAAAATAAACTGGATTACTTTTGGGTTTACATAACTTTCCACCGCGCATCCGGCAAGAATCAGTACAAGAATCCAAAACAGCCGTATCCCCTTTTTCAATAAAAACTGTTTTCCGGTAAAAAAATAACGTCCTTCCAAACCCTCTGTTTTCCCATAAAGACTCCGGTTGCAATCCATTCCCCACGCCAACAGCAAAAAATAACCCGGTATCAGTAAAAACCCCTGCGGGAAAATGCTTGCCGCCATCAAAAAAAGACCTCTGATTCCATAACGGATCACTGCTACCGAAAGAATACAGCCCGCGCTGACTCCAAGATAACAGGCATATCCGCACACAATCGGAAGCCCTATCATCGTAGAAGCAACCATACTGACAATAAAGATGGTAAATACTCTATGCTTCACAATATAGCCAAACAGATAGCGATTGTTCCATTCACTGTTCTGTATCTGGTTTAGCATCGCTGCATTCAAAAGACCGTCGTCATGCACCCAGACGTCGTGCTTCATATTCACGAACAAGATCCCAAGAAACAGACCCGTCATAAATAAATACAGCAGATAATAACCATTTCTGTTTATTTGTCCCGATACCATAGGCACGCCCTCTTTCTAACTACCTAAATATATGTCGGGGGCTGTGCCTATATGCCAGACAAGTTATAGTTAACGACATTAGAAATTTCGTTTTCGGCCTTGCAAAAGCTTGCGTATAAGGTTTTTGCAAGAGCCGGAAACAGAAATTAATTATGTCATTTACTATAATTACAATACTTATTTTTGTATGCAAGCAGGGCGGACACGGTTTTGCCATCCTGGATTTTACAGTCATAAATCATCTGCAATAACTCCTCGATTGCATACGCTTCCACATTAATAAACTCATCTTCGTCCAGATGCTGGCTGCCGGGTTTTAAATCCGTGGCAACATAGACGTCTATCTTTTCATTGCAGAAAGCTACCGTTGTCCGCAAGGTAAGTAACAGCTCCAATTTACCCGCCTGATAACCGGTTTCTTCTTCCAGCTCCCTTAGCGCCGCTATATCCGTCGGCTCGTCTATGCTGTTCAATCCCCCCGCGGGCACTTCTAAGGTTTCCCTGTCAAGCGCGTTGCGATATTGCCTTACCATCAATATTTTGCCCTCGTGATTCACCGGAACCACTGCCGCCGCGCCTTTATGTCCGATAAAGTCCCATGTGACCACATTGCCATTCGGCACTTTTACTGTATCTTGGTAATAATCAATAATTGCGCCTTTGTGCACCAGCGTCCTCTTTAAACGTTCAAATTTTTCCATATTCAAACCTCATTCTTATTCAGACTGCAAGTTTGAGCAGCGCTGCAAGCGTTTTTGCACCAAACTTATGTGTAAAAGATTTATTTTTTACATTAACCCTAACCCTCTGCTTATCCTAATAACTTATTCACACTTACTAATTTTACGCAAAGCACGAACAAATCCGTCGCCGCAGCCATTTCTTCCGGCGTAGGGAAGGTGGGCGCAATACGGATATTGCTGTCTTTCGGGTCCTTTCCATAAGGGAAGGTAGCTCCGGCGCCGGTTAAAGTAACGCCCGCTTCTTTACATTTCGCCACAATTTCCTTCGCACAGCCTTCCATTGCGTCAAAAGAAATGAAATATCCTCCTATCGGTTTCGTCCACTCCCCAATGCCGAGACCACTTAATTCCCTATCCAGAACCTGCAGCACCGCTTCAAATTTCGGTCGGATGATATCCGCATGTTTTTTCATATGTGCCAATACTCCGTCCATATCGCCAAAAAATTTCACATGACGAAGCTGATTGACTTTATCATAACCAATCGTCCGTATCGTCATGGATTCTTTTACATACTTTAAATTCGCATCAGAAGCCGCCATACCTGCAATTCCGCCGCCCGCAAAACTTACTTTGGAGGTGGAGCAGAACTCAAAAACGATGTCTGGATTGCCGGCTTTCTCACATTCGCCCAAGATTTCCAGAATTTCGTCGCATTTATCCTCATAAAGATGATGAACCGCATATGCGTTATCCCAATAAATCCTAAAATCTTTCGCCGCTGGTTTCAAACGGGCAAATCTGCGGACTGTCTCATCTGAATAAGAGATACCCTGCGGATTGGAATATTTCGGCACACACCAGATACCCTTGACGGAATCATCCTCATTCACATATTTTTCCACCATATCCATATCGGGACCTTCCGGTGTCATCGGTATGGTAATCATCTCGATGCCGAAGTATTCCGTAATTTTAAAATGTCTGTCATAGCCCGGAACCGGACATAAAAATTTCACCTTGTCTAATTTACACCACGGAGTGCCTCCCATAACGCCATGCGTCATGGAATGGGACACTGCATCATACATAATACTCAGACTGGAGTTGCCGAAAACAATTACTTTTTCTGGGGAAACTCCCATCATATCGCCTAACAATTTCTTCGCACCGGGAATCCCGTCCATAAGACCATAATTTCTGCAATCCATACCTTCTTCTGTCTTCAGAACAGATTCAGAATCCAAAGCGTCCATGATATCCATTGTCATATCCAACTGCGCCGTAGACTGCTTTCCCCTGGACATATCCAATTTCAATCCTTTTCCTTTTGCCGCCTCAAATTGCTGCTCCAGCTCTCTCTTCAATGCTGCCAGCTCTTCTTTACTCATCTCTCTGTATGGTTTCATCCTCTACTAAACTCCCTTCCGATTCTGCATAATTGTATACAATCATACACCGCCAATTATTCTACTACAATCTTTACAGGAACACAAGGGGAAAGTGAAATTTCTTGCAGTTTCTTTCTGCATAAAAATAAGGAAAGCCTTGAGAACGCCATATTCCCAATACTTTCCTTACCTTATTTTCTACACCATTCTATTTAGCGTAGTCGATAACACGACTTTCACGGATAACATTGATTTTAATCTGACCAGGATATTCTAATTCAGCCTCAATCTGTTTAGAAATATCTCTTGCCAGCAATACCATATCTGAATCCGTAATCTGCTCTGGAACTACCATAACACGAATCTCTCTACCCGCTTGAATAGCAAAAGATTTATCAACACCTTTGAAATTGTTTGTAATGTCTTCTAATTGTTTTAACCTGCTTGTATATGTTTCTAACGTTTCCCTTCTCGCACCCGGTCTTGCCGCCGATATTGTATCCGCAGCCTGTACCAGACACGCAATCAAACTTTGAGGCTCAACATCTCCATGATGAGACTCTACTGCATTAATAACAATATGTGATTCCTTGTATTTCTTACAAAGCTCCACACCCAACTGGATATGGGATCCTTCCATTTCATGGTCTACCGCTTTACCAATATCATGCAATAAACCCGCACGTTTAGCAACCCGGACATCCAATCCCATTTCCGCCGCTAACAGACCAGATAACTGTGCGACTTCAATCGAATGCTTTAATGCGTTCTGCCCATAACTTGTTCTAAATTTCATCTTACCAAGTAATCTGACAAGCTCCGGGTGAATACCATGCACACCAACTTCCAGTGTTGCGGCTTCACCTTCTTCTTTAATCATTACTTCTACTTCTTTTTGCGCCTTCTCAACCATTTCTTCGATTCTGGCCG
>JAMPHJ010000173.1 GCA_023663465.1 Muribaculaceae bacterium
ATATGATTGTATACCGGCAGCAGTACGGCAGCGTCAACCCGGCGGCAGTGATCGCTCCGGCGATTGTGGCGACATTTATCAGCACGGGGGTGGCGGTGGTGTTTTGTAAGGTGAAGGATAGGAAATGGAAGAGATAGAAATTAGAGGTTCATTTATACGTTCAAAATAACAATTTAGGGTATATAAAAATATATGAATAAGTTATAATATGAACAGGAGGAATAAGATAATGGCTGTTCATATTTTTTCGGTTACTTTTTTGTGGCGGGAGTTAGGCATTGCCTGGATTGTGAAAGCAGGAACTCATGAAACGGAGAATTCCTGCTTTCCCTATTCCTTACTTCTTATCCTCTTTCTTCTTTTTCCCAAGACTGATTCCAAATACCACGCCGCAGGCAATTACAATAGCGGCAACAATGCCGACGATAAGTCCGGTTCCAGTGTTGCTGCTGCTATCGGTGGCTGCAGCGTCAGAGGCGCCATCGGAAGATTCTGACTGCCCTGAGGAGGCTGCTGTCACGCCGCTTTCCCGGACGAGCGCCATTGCGGAAATAGGCGCTACGGACGCACTGCCGTTTGTGATGGTTTCCAATGCTTCCGTGCCAGCTTTTTCGCCGTTGATGTAGACGTTCCAGTCCCCATCGGGAAGTGTCACGGTCGTTTCGGAAGGATTAGCGTTGAAGATGATGAAAAGTTCGTCCGCAGATTCGCCTTCGCTGCCGCCCTGGATATCGAATGCAACAACGTTTGCGTCCAGACCTTCCACTGCGGTAACAGCAGCAGAAACTTCTTCGGCGGTAGAAAGCCGGAGCGCGCCGTGCGCTTTTCTAAAGGCGATTAATCCTTTGTAATATTCGTAAACTTGCGCATGGGTTTCATCTTCCAAATCTGCCCATTTCAGACAGTTGATAGCGTCGCCGGAAGAGTAGCTGTTGGAATCGAAGGTTCCGTCGTCACGCACTTTCGTGCGCAGCATCTCTTCGCCGGCCTGCATGAAGGGAGTGCCTTCCGCCATCATGTAAACAGCCGCAGCGAGGTTGTTCATCTTAACGAGGTCTTCCGTGCTGGCATCCGGTCTTGAGGACTGTAAATGGTCGTACAGCGTCTGGTTGTCATGGCAGGACGCGTAGTTAATCGTCTGCGCCGGGCTGGTGCACCATGTATCCGCGCCAAGGAAGCAGCGGGTGATAAGCTCTTCCATATCGCTCTTACCGGAAACATAACCGGGGTCTGTATCGTCAAATACGCTTCCCTTTAAGCCGTCCCGGATGGTGTCGTTGAAGTAAGCGAATCCCGGTGTGGAAGGGGAGTTGGGCTGAGTCGCAAGGGTATATCCCTCTTTGGTCAGCGAAGTTTCCAGCGTCCAGCCTTCCCCGTAGAAAATAACGTCAGGGTGATCCTTGCGCACTGCTTCCACGATTTCATTGACGGTTTCGGTATCCAGCAGACCGACTAAGTCGAAGCGGAAACCGTCGATGTGATATTCGTCCGCCCAATAGCAGACGGAATCTACGATATATTTTTTAACCATGCTGCGCTCGGACGCGGTATCATTGCCGCAGCCGGAGCCATTAGAGTATGCGCCGGTCTCGTCGAGACGAGAGAAATAATCGGGCACAAGTTTGTTAAAGCAGAAAGAAGACGCGCTCTGTACATGGTTGTACACCACGTCCATAACGACGCTGATACCATTGTCGTGAAGCGATTTCACTGCCTGTTTCAATTCTTTCACACGGACTTCGCCGTTAAAGGGGTCTGTAGAATAGGAACCTTCCGGTACGTTGTAGTTGACCGGGTCGTATCCCCAGTTAAAAAGGTTTCCAACCGTATGTGTCTCGTCCACAGAACCGAAATCGTAAATCGGTAAAAGATGCAGGTGCGTAACGCCCAGCTCTTTGATATGGTCTAGTCCGGTAGAAACGCCGCCGGGCGTAGTAGTGCCTGTTTCCGTCAGCGCCAGGAATTTTCCGGTGTTTTCCATACCGGAGTTTTCATTGGTGGAAAGGTCTCTTACATGCAGCTCGTAAATGACTGCGTCGTTAATTGCTTCCCCGGCATGAGGATTCGTATCGCTGTCCCAGCCTTCCGGGTCGGTCTCGTCCAGATTGATGACCATAGCCCTTTCCCCGTTAACGCCCGTAGTTCTGGCATAGGGGTCGCAGGTTTCTCTTGTGACGCCGTCAATTTCAACGGAGTAAGTGTAGTAAACACCGTTTAAATCCCCGCTCTTCGTGGCAACCCAGGTGCCGTTTACGTCCGGGGTCATGGGGATTTCTTCTGTTAAATCTTTCACATATGCCTTGCCTGTCTCGTACAGGTTCAACGTCATGGATTCCGCAGTGGGAGCCCATACACGGAATTTAGTTTCGCTTGCGCTCCATACCGCGCCGAGGTCGTCCCCGGTATAGGTATACGCGTCTTCAAACTCTGCGGTAGAGTAAATGCTTGGCATATAAATATCATAGGTAGAGTCTTCATAAGTAATGTGGTAGCTCTTGGAAGATTCCAATTCTTCCGCAAGTGTGACAGTGTAAACAAAATCAGAATCCGCCTCAGCGACTTCCGAAACTGCGACTTCACCTTCTTTGCCGGCTACCGTGAAGACACTATTTAAGTCCCCCTCGATTGCGCCGGTCATGGTAACGGTAATCGTACCATCGTTATTGTAGGTTGCCGTTTTTAGTTTGGTGCCGGTGACAGCATCGTCAGCATACTCCTTCTCATAGCCCTCCACACCGGATTCCACATAAATATGTACGGTACCGGATACGACCTCAGAAATATCGATAAACTGGTCCGCATCGATATCTTTCGTCCAGTCCGCGGTGCGCACAATAAAGCCGACACTTGCTGTACCGGGTTCGATTTCTTTCGTCGCTACCATTTCACCGTCCTCCTCTTCAAAAGGGTATCCGGCGCCTTCGCCGCCTTCCGGCCAGAGCCAGACGTCCCAGCCGTCATAGTTTCCGTCTTCCCTGTGATAGTGAAGTTTCAGTGTCAGCTCCCCTGCCGCGTTTACCGTCATGGTATCTGAGATTGTCACCAGAACCGGTAATATCGCAAGCAGAATCGCCATAAAAAGTGCACTTACCTTTTTTTTCATTTCCTTTTAACCTCCATTCTCGAAAAAGTGCGAAACTTTTGTTTTGCCCTTATCATATCATGAATGGGGAAAAATAGGAAGGTGAAAGTTTGGAAAATAAAGTGAAAGGTAAGTTCTATTGGTGTTTAGCATGATTAAAGAGATAGTTTCGCTACTCTTGGAACTTGCTGGTATTGTAGTGACGGTTATCAGCATCATCGTTACGGTAATCAGTATCCGGCAGACCGGAAGAAATGAAAAACATCAAAAAAGCAACCGCGCCGACCAACGTTAGGTTGCTTTTTTGATTTACACTTAACGAAGGCGAACCGTTGCTTTACGGTAACACCCTTTTTCAAGAAATATCTTAGCACTTATCAGCCCTTCCGTCAATAAAATTTTCCCGCGGCGGAATCATTTGCCGGAATCATCGGTATCTTATCATAGAAAGAATTTGTAATAAGAATCCGCTCCCTCAATTGTAAACCGAGATTCCCGGTCAAGGGGGAAAGACGGGTACAAACAGG
>JAMPHJ010000174.1 GCA_023663465.1 Muribaculaceae bacterium
ATTAGACCCTCGCGGCAGTCGTCAAGGTCATGCAAGCATGACTTTGACTCGTTGCCCGCGGGAATAAAGACCACGCTAAGCCGGACAGGACGGAGGATTTGTATGTATACTTTTCAAGGCAGGATACGATATAGTGAAGTAGATATGAACGGGAATCTGACATTAGAGTCTTTACTGGATTATTTTCAGGACTGTTCTACGTTTCATTCAGAGGACATCGGACTTGGCGTCGATTATCTGAAAGAAAGGCATATGGCATGGCTGCTGTCTGCCTGGCAGATTGTAGTGGAGCGTTATCCGCGTTTGTGTGAAAAAGTGGTTATCGGCACGGCGCCTTATGAATTTAGGGGATTTATCGGCTGTAGAAATTTCTTTATGGATACCGAAGCGGGGGAGCGGCTGGCTTATGCCAACTCTATCTGGAGCCTGATGGACGTGGAAAAAATGACTCCCGCGAAACCGCCCGTGGAAATGCTGGAAGGCTATGTGCTGGATGAGAAGCTGCCGATGGATTATGCGCCGAGGAAAATTGCAGTACCGGTGGGCGGACAGGGAGCGGAAATGCTGCAGGTCAAACCCCATCATCTGGATACAAACGGGCATGTGAATAACGGGCAGCATATACGGATTGCTTCGGAATATCTGCCGAAAGATTTTGCAATCAAGCAGATGCGTGCAGAATATAAGAAACAGGCCATTTTACATGATAAGATATATCCGGTGATAGCGGTGAATGAGGAACAGACGCTTTATACGGTTTCTTTAAACGGGGAAGATAACAGACCGTACAGTATCGTGGAATTTATGGGCGGTCATTGAGAAGGGAATGGGGACGGTAAAGATGATAGAGTTAGGAAAAATACAGACGTTAACAATAGTCAAGAAGGTGGAGTTTGGCGTTTATCTGGCGGATGAGGAGGCGCAGTCCCAGGGGGAGCGGGTATTGCTGCCGCTGAAACAGGCGCCAAAAGATGCGGATATCGGAACGCAGATAGAGGTTTTTATTTACCGGGACTCCAAAGACCGGCTGATTGCGACGACGAACAGACCGAAACTGACATTAGGCGGCGTCGCGAAACTGCGCGTGGCGCAGGTCGGTAAGATAGGCGCGTTTTTAGACTGGGGTCTGGAAAAAGATTTGCTGCTTCCTTACCGGGAGCAGACCAAAAAAGTGAGAGAGGGCGAGGAATGTCTTGCCGCTCTGTATATTGATAAAAGCAGCCGGCTTTGTGCGACGATGAAAGTATATCCCTATCTGCGGCAGGACAGCCCTTATCAGAAGGATGAGCGGGTGCAGGGCACGGTTTATGAAATCAGCGACAACTTTGGGGCGTTTGTAGCGGTGGAGGACATTTATTCCGGTCTGATTGCGCAGAATGAACTGTACGGCGACATTTCTGTAGGAATGGTTGTAACAGCAAGGGTTACAAGCGTGAAAGAGGACGGGAAGCTGGATTTGAGTATCCGGGAAAAGGCGTATCTGCAGATAGAGCAGGATGCGGAAAAGATTCTTGGTCTGATTGACAGTTATGAGGGCGTGCTGCCTTTTACGGATAAAGCGTCGCCGGAAACCATTAAGAGAGAAACGAAGATGAGTAAGAACGAATTTAAAAGAGCGGTAGGGCATCTTTTAAAGAACGGGAAAATTTCCATCGAAGAAAAGGTGATTAGAAAATTGTAGAGGAAAGGAATATACGGAGGATATGAATAGTAAAAAGGCAAACTGGCTTTTTTTAACGTTAATCCTGGTGGATTTTGCAGTGCTGGGATTTCAGATTTTCGCTAGTCTGGTTCCTGGCATGAATTTTTCACTGAGTATTACCGCCGGATTTTTAATCAGCGAAGGCGTTTTGATGGCGCCAGCGCTTTTCTTTGTGCTGTTTTCCAGAAATAGCGTCATAAGGGCAGGCGGAAGAGGATTGAATGATATGCTGGGATTTCGTAAAATTAAGATTTCCTCTTTTTTTATGGTCATTCTCTTTACATTTCTGATTATGCCGATGACGACTGCGATTAATGCAATATCCATGATTTTTGTGGACAATGCGGTAACGGAAATCAGCGGGGATATCCTGAAAACGCCATTTGCAGTCATGTTGTTTTTGATTGGGATTTACGGACCTTTCTGTGAAGAGTTTGTTTTCCGCGGCGTTATCTTCAGGGGCTATAAAAATTCCGCGCCGGTATGGCGCTCGATTCTATGGTCTGCGTTATTGTTCGGACTGATGCATATGAATTTTAATCAGGCGGCATATGCGATTGCGATAGGCATTATGTTTGCGCTTCTGGTAGAGGCGACCGGAAGCCTGTGGGCTTCAGCGGTTGCGCATATGGTTTTCAATTCGGAACAGGTGTGTATGATGTATCTCGCCAACGGCGTTTTGAAGGATGTTTTGGATACCGGGACTGCGGAAGAAACGCTGACGACGCAGACACTGCTATCCGTTATCGGACCGTATCTGCTTGCGGCGGTAATCGCAACCTCTTTTGCAGTCTGTGTCTTAGTCTGGCTTGCCAAAAATGAAGGACGGGAAATGGTATTTAAGGCAGCCTGGGACAGCCGCAGGCAAAAGGGCGGACGCATCGTCAGCGTACCTTTGATTATTGCCATCGTGCTGTGTCTTGCCTATATGAGTCTGGAGCTGGTTCTGGAAATGCTTTTGAGATAAGAAAATCACTTTACAATAAAATGCCGCTGTTTCAAAAGACAGCGGCATTTTTGCATTGCAGACTGATTGTTTCGATGATTAAATGTAGGCGTCAAAATTGGAACCGACCGCCGGGTTGACGGAACGCTCCATGGCGGAAGCATTCATCATATCGACCATCTGCGCTCCCGTAGAGGAAACAGCGTCAAGAGATTTACTCAACATTGCCACGCTGAACGAGTTTACCGTCTGCGGTACTGACACGGACATTGGTAATCCTGTAATATTCATAAGAATCCCGCCTTTCTGATTGAGAAACTTTTAAGGTATAAACCCATGTCTGCTGACTTGCATTTATTATAGCATTTTTCTGGAAAAGTTTGCAAGGAAAACTGTTTTTTCCTTTTGTGAAGTTTGTCTAAAGTATTTTTTTGGGAAAAAGTGACAATTTATTTGAAAAATACACAAAAAAATCATGATTTGAGGTAGATTTTTTTGTTAAAATAGATTAATATAGAAAATAAGCGCTGTATTTTGCATAAGTTGACAACTGATAATGTTGTACAAATGTGCTAAACAGCAGGGAAGGGTTACGTTATATGAAGGGGTGAATGGGTTATGATTTCAAATCAGATTTTACAAAATACAATCGAGGGATTGAAGGCGATTACGCGGATTGAACTTTGCATCATGGATATCGACGGCAAGACGGTGGCGATTACCGCTGACGCTATGGAGTCGTGTGCAAAGTCTGTGGCGGAGTTTGCGAAGTCGCCGGCGGATTCGCAGGAGATACAGGGGTATCAGTTTTTCAAAATATTTGACGAACAGCAGCTGGAATATATTCTGATTGCCGCAGGAATCGGCGAGGATGTTTATATGGTAGGTAAAATGTCGGCGTTCCAGATTCAGAATCTGCTGGTGGCGTATAAGGAAAGG
>JAMPHJ010000175.1 GCA_023663465.1 Muribaculaceae bacterium
AACGGCTAATTCATATTTGTTCATGCTTGTTACCTCCTTTTGGTCTCTGGCCCCTCCCTTATAGACAGGAGCAAGGATATTTTGACTGTTCGTTAGAACATAACGCCACGGACTATTATATTACCATAATCTCCGGCAATTTTCAAGTATTATAGAAAATTTTTCCCAATTTTTTTCAAAGAATTTCCCTGATATTCTTTTCCACCAGTCTGCGGGCAATCATAATCTGATGTCCGCAGCCCTGGCATTTCAAGCGGAAATCCGCGCCGGTACGCAGCACTTCCCATTCTTTGGAACCGCACGGGTGCGGCTTTTTAAGTCTTATGACATTGCCTACCTGAATATCCATTTTTCCTCCGCGATTGAAAATTTTTAGTCCGTGAGACTTGCAAAAATTTCCCCGATGCTGCCCTGTACCACCAAATCGGCTGCGCCATCCCGCGGCGTAGGCGTCTTATTAATCAGAATCAGTTTATTGCCGCGATAATAGTCAATCAGTCCCGCCGCCGGATAAACTGCAAGGGACGTGCCTCCGATAATCAGGACATCCGCCTCGCTGATATAACGGACTGACGTCTGCAATGTTTTTTGATCCAGTCCTTCTTCATATAAAACCACGTCCGGCTTGATGCCGCCGCCGCAGTCACATGCCGGCACACCCTCGGAATGTAAGATAAATTCCGCATCATAGGATTTTCCGCACTTTTCACAGTAATTGCGCAGCACAGAACCGTGCAGTTCCAATACCACCTTGCTGCCCGCCGCCTGGTGCAGACCGTCGATATTCTGCGTAATGACCGCCTTCAACTTCCCTTCTTTTTCCCACTGGGCAAGTTTCAAGTGCGCTGCGTTCGGCTTAGCATCTAAGCAGAGCATTTTATCACGGTAAAAACGATAGAACTCCGCAGTATGCCGTCTGTAAAAAGTATGGCTCAAAATCGTTTCGGGCGGATAATCATATTTTTGATTGTATAGACCGTCCACACTCCTAAAATCGGAAATCCCGCTTTCCGTGGAAACGCCGGCTCCGCCGAAGAAAACAATATTATTGCTGTTTTTTATGATATCGTTTAATTTTTCAATTTCCTGGCTCATTCTAAACCCTCGCTTTCTTTCAACCCGCGAATTTTGAATCGCAGACACACTATCTATCCACAGTTGAAAACTTTAATTTTCTTTCCTTCCCAGTCCCAGCCTGTTAATCGCCGAGAAAATCGCTCTGACGGAAGCCCTCGTAATGTTGGAGCTTACGCCGACGCCATAAGTTACTTTGCCGCTGTCCACATCCAGCAGGTGGATATACGCCGCTGCCTGGGAATTGGAACCGCTCTGCAGGGCATGTTCTTCGTAATCCAGAATCTTGACGTCTATGGAAAGCGCTTCCCTGAGTCCTCTCTTCGCAGCGTCAATCGGTCCGTTACCCACTGCTTCATAGGATTTCTCAACGCCGTGGTCCGTATAAGTGACGACGACTCTCGTATCAAATTCTGACTTGACTTCATCGCTCAAATCATCCACACGCAGCTTCCTGAAATGAATTGGTTCTTTTTTATCCAGATATTCCTCCCGGAAACTGTCCATAATCTGTTCCGGCGAAACCTCGCCCTGTTTCTCGGAAATCGCCTGAATGACATTGGCAAATTCCTTATGCATTCCTTTCGGCAGCTTGAATCCGAAATAAGTATCCATAATGAAAGCGACGCCGCCTTTGCCGGACTGGGAATTGATTCTGACAATCGGCTCGTATTCCTTGCCGATATCCGCCGGGTCAATTGGCAGATACGGAACCTGCCAGATTTCGCTGTTGCGCTCTTTCATGGCTTTTACACCTTTATTAATCGCATCCTGATGAGACCCGGAAAATGCCGTAAAGACCATCTTGCCGGCATAGGGGTGTCTCGGATGAACCGGAAGTTTACAGCATCTTTCATAAATTTCGATGCTTTCATTGATATGCTCAATCCGAAGCTGCGGGTCAATCCCCTGCGAAAACATATTGTAAGCGATATTTAAAACGTCCACATTTCCGGTCCGTTCGCCGTTGCCAAACAAGGTGCCTTCCACGCGTTGTGCACCTGCAAGCAGCGCCAGCTCCGCACTGGCAACGCCGGTTCCCCTGTCATTGTGGGGATGAACGCTCAAAATGATGCTTTCCCGGTTTTTAAAATGTCTATTCATCCACTCTATCTGGTCCGCATAGACATTCGGCGTATTCATTTCCACTGTGGATGGCAGATTGATAATCATGGGGTTCTCTTTCGTAGGTCCCCAGGTTTCCTGAACGGCGGTACAGATTTCCAACGCGTAATCTAACTCTGTACCCGTGAAACTTTCGGGAGAATATTCCAGCACAATCTTGCCTGGAAATTCTTTCGCACGCTCTTTGACCATCTTCGTGCCTTCTACGGCAATATTGGTAATCTGGTCTCTGTTCATACCAAATACCACGTCTCTTTGCAGAGTAGACGTAGAATTGTAAATATGCACCACTGCCTGTTTACAACCCTGTATCGACTCGAACGTTCTATCAAGCAATTCTTCACGGCATTGCGTCAACACCTGTACCATTACGTCATCCGGTATCATTCTGCGGTCTACCAACTGTCTAAGAAAATCAAATTCAATCTGACTCGCCGCCGGGAAACCGATTTCAATTTCTTTAAAGCCCAGCTTTATCAGATAATTAAAAAATTCTATTTTTTCATGAACGACCATAGGATCAATCAACGCCTGATTTCCGTCACGCAAATCCACGCTGCACCAAATCGGCGCTTTCACGATTTCCTTATTAGGCCACTCCCTTTCCGGATAATCCACTACGGGATTTTTCCGGTATCTCTGATAATTTAACATGTCTTTTCCTCTCTTTCTTTATGCGAAAAAGCCCGTTATAATAACGGGCTCATTCATCACGAATGTTTCATTCACCAAGACCACTTTCGATAGCGCTGATTAAAGACTTGAGAGCTTCCTCTTCGTCTTCCCCGTCGCACATAAACTCGACTTCATCGCCACATTTAACACATGCCCCCAACACGCTTAGTACACTCTTCGCATTCGCTGTGTTTTCCTTGAACGAGAATGTAATCAGCGATTTAAATTTCATTGCTTCCTTACATAGGATACCAGCAGGTCTTAGATGCAACCCTGTGGGGTTTTTAATAACTACCTTTTGGCTTACCATACCCTTATTCCCTCCAATTCACATTCTGACTGACCCTCCCAGCCATAACTACTTTTTACTATATCATTTTTTACAAAATATCTCAACAAGAAATCCCCTTATAAGGCAAAATTTCACAAAAAATTTAGAGTTAGAGCATAATGTTTTGTATCAGCTCCGCCAGTTTCTTCGCTTCCGCCTCAATCATTTTCTGGTCTTTGCCCTCTATCATGACTCTTACAAGCGGCTCTGTCCCCGAAGGTCTGATTAAGACGCGTCCCGCTCCGTCAAATTTCTTGTTCAGTTCCTCGATAGCGTCCGCGATTTCCGGGTAGTCCATATATTTTTCTTTCTTATGGTTCGGCACTTTGGCATTGACAAGCGCCT
>JAMPHJ010000176.1 GCA_023663465.1 Muribaculaceae bacterium
AGCTTTCATGACCCGCCGCACATAGGAAACAAGCCGCTAAAAAGAGGGCGTTGACCATTCTCGCGACAGTGGTCGCCCACGCCGCGCCCGCTACGCCAAGCGCCGGCATTCCGCCTTTTCCAAAAATCAGCGTATAATCTAAGACTATGTTGAGCACGATGGATAAAATACTGCCATACATCGGCAGTTTGGCAAGATTGGTACTGCACAACAGCATCGACAAAAACTGCACAATCAGCATCGCCGGAAATCCATACGACAAAATCCGCAGATATCCAGCCGCCGTCCAAACAGTATCCCCATCTGCGGAATATGCGGACATAATCTGTCCAGGTAAAAATACCGAAAGCAGGGTAAAAATAACTGCAATCAAAGCGGCAATCAGCATATTGGCAAAAAGGCTGACCTGTATCCCCTTTTTACTCCTGCTGCCTACATACTGCGCAATCATAATACCTGCTGCCGTCACAACCGCGCCCAATAGAACGCTGTAGAGAGATGCGAATTTAGAGCCCAGCCCAATCCCTGCCACACTCACGCTGCCAAGCTGTCCTGTCATTATCTGGTCAATCACACTAAAAGACGCCTGAAAAATACTCTGCATCGTAATCGGCGCCGCAATTTTTAAAACAGAATCTTTCAAAAAGTTTTCTTTTTCCATATGGTATGCTCCCCCGTTTCTATTTTTCATAAAGAAACTTTGTAAGGAAAGCATAACACACAATGCCGTTTTTTCAATAGATTAAACGCATAACTCTAACCAAAAAACAGTGGGAATTCCAAGGTGTTTTTGTGCAATTTTTAAATAGGCAGAATCGTTAACGTCCGGTAAGTATCGCTATCCATCCGGGCATAATTTTCTGGCGAAACCCTCCGCTTTCTTCTATTGGTCCGCAGGCAAACCTGCAAATTCTTTCTTGGAATATAAAGCATGATTTCGCCAGACTATCATAAGAATCAGAGACTATCACCCTCGTACTATCCTGGAATAACCTATAAGGATTACAGGGTCATAGTAAACAATTTATAGAATTGAAATGTATGCTTTTTTGTATTATAACATCAGGTGTTCTATTTGTCACTATCTTTTTAACAATTTTGGGGTAATTTTTCAAAAATCTCTGCAACCTGCCCTAAAAGTTTTCTAATTTCTAAATGCTGCGGACAGGCTTTTTCACATTTTCCACATTTGATGCAGTCACTTGCCTTTCCATGCCCCTGCGTATGTACCTGATTATAATAATAATCACTATTCCAATCATGGTATTGTTTCTTGGCATTCGTATCCGCAAACAAATCCGGTATCAATATCTTTTTCGGACAGCCGTCTATGCAATATCTACAGACGGTACATGGGATTAAATTCTGCGTCTTGAAGATTTCGCATACCTTTTCTATGGCGGCATACTCCGCTTCATTCAGCGGTTGAAATTCTTTCATGACACTGATGTTATCCTGCATCTGTTCCAAGTTGCTCATGCCCGAAAGCACCATAAACACCTGCTTACAGCTTGCTGCAAAACGGAGCGCATAGCCGGCATTGCTTCCCCCGTTCAAATCTCTTAAAATTTTATCTGCATCAAGCGGAAGATTTGCAAGACTGCCGCCCTTAACAGGCTCCATCACTACAACAGGCTTGTTATGTTTTTCACAAACTTCGAGACATTTTCTGCTCTGTACTCCGGCATCTTCATAGTCCACATAATTAAGCTGGATTTGTACAAGTTCGACCTCTGGGTGTTCCGTCAGAATCCTATCCAGATATTCCGCATCATCATGGAATGAGATGCCGACGTGCCTGATTTTTCCCTCTGCCTTTAATTCCTGCGCCACTTCATAGGCGCGACACTTTTGATATTTCTCATAATTTACCTTCCCTTGTGCGTGCATCAGGTAATAGTCAAAATAACTTACCCCACAGGTTTCAAGCTGTTTTTCAAAGACTTTCCTGATATCTGATTCGTTGTTAAAAAAGTTCATTGTCAGCTTATCGGTAAGGGTAAACTTTTCCCTTGGATAACGCTTTACCACACATTCCCTGACAGCAACTTCACTCAGACCTCCAAGATACCCCTTTGCCGTATCAAAATAAGTAAATCCTGCTTCCATGAAAGCATCCACCATGCGATTACATTCTTCAAAATCAATATTTCCACCCTGCATGGGCAGACGCATACAACCAAAGCCAAATTTTTTGCTATTTTTCACAAAATCCGGTTCCATAATAGTCCTGCTCCCTTCTCAATCTGCGCCATAAAAATAACTTGCCGTCGCACCGCCGTCAATCAAAAAATCCGCTCCGGTAATAAAAGCTCCTGCCGAACTCATCAGAAGTTGTGCCACATTTGCTACCTCGTCCGCCGTACCCGGTCTGCCCGCCGGACATTTTGCAAACATATTTTTATAAAACTCCCCACGAGGTCCGTTAAATTCATCAATAGCAAGGGGCGTCACAATAATTCCCGGCGAAATGGAATTGAGTCTTGCGCCTCTTTTTCCCCATTTTACAGATTCCGCCATGACACGCTTTTCATTGCAGCGTTTCGCCATCTGGTATGCGTGAAGTGTGTCGTCTATGTTTTCCGGCTGCAAAATTTCGAGATTCAGCAGTTCTTCCGTTGGTGTTATCGCAAGCTGCGCATCTTCCTCTTGTGTAAGCTGTTTCATCCGGTGCCCGGACTGGCTGGAAATCGTTACCCCGACGCCGCCCTCTGCAATCACTTTCCCGACTTCTTCCAATAATACCGCCGTACCGTATAAGTCCACTTTTAATATGGCTTCAATGGGCGCCTGGCTTGGAGATACGCCCGCTGCATTGACAAGCATTTTAATCTCACCATAACTTAATGCCTTATCAATCAATTTCAAAATAGATTCTCTTGAGGATAAATCCATTTCCACAGGCTCTACATCAAACCCTGCATTGTTCATAATTTCCGCAATCGCTTTCGCATTTTCCAAATTCTTGTCGCCCATGACAATCTTTTTCCCATATCCCATGCGCCTTGCGATTGCCATGCCGATTTGTCCTGCCCCTGTTAAAATCATAACTTCACATTTCTTTGAAATATTTTTCATTGATACCGCATCCTTTCTTTTATCCATAAGATGAGCCAATCAGCCATTTCTTTACCGTTTTATCCTTCCAGCCATTTTTTCAAAACATCATCACATCTGCCCACACTGCTCCCCTGTATCGCCAGCCCTTTCTTTATGACTGCGCCCGGACAGCATTTCGCAAGGTCTGCTTCACTTCTGCCCATTCCGCTGCCTTCATGAGTGCACACCGGGCGGACGGTTTTTCCTTCAAAGTTAATCTGTTCAAGGACCGTAAACATAGGCATCGGCATGGTTCCCCAATAATTCGGACATTCTTCTGTCAAGTAAAGACTAAAATTACTTTTTTAATCTTTTTCACAAATGTCGCATTAAAGATAACTATTTTCAAATTTCATCATCTATTCAACCAACAAAGACATTGCATTACGAACAACATTAATGAATCTCCCAATAACCATAACG
>JAMPHJ010000177.1 GCA_023663465.1 Muribaculaceae bacterium
GATGAAACAGCAGGCGGGCATCCACAGCGAGATTGTGGCGGGCGTTATCGACGCGGTGGCGGAAGCTATCAAGGCGGATGAAGACTTGGAAATCTATACAAGCGGCGCGAGGAATTTCTTCAAGTACCCGGAGCTTTCCGATAACCAGAGGGCGAGCGAGCTGATTACGACTTTTGAAGAGAAACAGATTTTACACGAGCTTGTACAGGAGAATCTCTCAGATGAGAATACCGGCATCCAGGTCTATATCGGAAACGAGACGCCGATTCGGGGCATGACGGATTGCAGCGTCGTCACTGCGACTTACGAATTGGATGAAGGCATGAAGGGCACGATAGGAATTATCGGTCCGAAGCGCATGGATTATGAGAAAGTGGTTTATAATCTGAAAATGTTAAAACGACAGTTAGATGATTTATATAGAAAGACATAACTGGAAAAACAGAGAAAAATTTAGAAAGTTTCTTAAACAAAATCGTTTGAGTATGGAATGGATATCTGCGAAACGGGCAAGGAGGTATCGGGATGAAAGATGCAGCAGAGAATGAAACAACACTGGATGAGGAAGTAAGCGAAGATAAGATGCGGACGGAAGACGTTTCAGAAGAAGAGGCTTCCCAGGCGGAGTCTTCTTCGGAAACTGCGGATACAGAATCAGTTTCCGAAGGGACGGACGGAGCGGCGCAGCCGGAAACAGACCAGGAGACTTCCAAAGAGTCGAGAAAAGAGAAAAAGAAAAAAGAGAAAGCTGATAAAAAGCAGGATGCCCTGAAAGAGAAAATCACAGACTTAGAAGACCGGGTGAAGCGGCAGATGGCGGAATTTGATAATTTCCGCAAACGCACCGAAAAAGAGAAAACGGCGATGTTTGAGACCGGGGCCAAGAGCGTTATCGAAAAGATTCTGCCAGTCGTAGACAACTTTGAAAGAGGTCTGGCGGCGATACCGGAAGAAGAGAAGGGCGGCGCATTTGCACAGGGAATGGAAATGATTTACAAACAGCTTCTGACAGAGCTTGAATCCATCGATGTGAAACCGATAGAAGCCCTCGGCAAAGAGTTTGACCCGGAATTTCACAATGCGGTCATGCAGGTGGAAAGCGATGAATACGAGTCCGGCGTCATCGCGCAGGAGTTACAGAAAGGCTACACCTACCGGGACAGCGTCGTAAGACACAGCATGGTCGCGGTTACGACGTAACAGAAACAAGATTCAAGACACAGCATGGCTGCGGTTACAAAGTAACAAAGTGAGCTTCAAGACACAATAGGGAAGCAGTCCTTGTTTCACAGCGGCTGCATAAGGTTAGGTTCATATTAATTTTTATGTATAAATACAAAGAAAGGTATTTTGAATAGGAGGAATCAGATATGAGTAAAATTATCGGTATTGATTTAGGAACAACAAATAGCTGCGTAGCGGTTATGGAAGGCGGCAAGCCCGCCGTTATCGCCAATACGGAAGGCGCCAGAACGACACCGTCTGTCGTTGCGTTTACGAAGACAGGGGAAAGACTTGTCGGCGAGCCGGCAAAGCGTCAGGCAGTAACGAACGCAGACAAAACCATCGCTTCCATCAAGCGTGACATGGGTACGGACAGAGGACGTACAATCGATGATAAGAAATATTCACCCCAGCAGATTTCTGCGATGATTCTGCAGAAATTGAAAGCAGATGCAGAGAATTATCTGGGCGAAAAGGTAACGGAAGCTGTCATTACCGTACCGGCTTATTTCAACGATGCGCAGAGACAGGCGACCAAAGACGCGGGTAAAATCGCGGGTCTGGATGTAAAACGTATTATCAACGAGCCTACGGCAGCAGCGCTGGCATACGGTCTGGATAATGAAAAAGAGCAGAAGATTATGGTATATGACCTGGGCGGCGGTACATTCGACGTTTCCCTGATTGAAATTGGCGACGGCGTTATCGAAGTGCTTGCAACCAACGGCGATACCCACTTAGGCGGCGATGATTTTGACCAGAAGATTATCGACTGGATGCTGGCGGAGTTTAAAGCGCAGGAAGGCGTTGATTTGTCCGGCGACAAGATGGCATTGCAGAGATTAAAAGAAGCTGCGGAGAAAGCAAAGAAAGAATTGTCTTCCGCAACGACGACCAATATCAACCTTCCTTTCATTACAGCGACAGCGGAAGGCCCGAAACACTTTGACATGAATTTAACAAGGGCGAAATTTGATGAATTAACCCATGATTTAGTAGAGAGAACCGCAGTACCTGTTCAGAATGCAATGAAAGATGCGGGGCTCACCAATGCGGATTTAGGAAAAGTCCTGTTAGTCGGCGGTTCTACGCGTATCCCAGCAGTACAGGAGAAAGTAAAACAGCTGACCGGACACGAACCGAATAAGAGCTTGAATCCCGATGAGTGCGTTGCGCTTGGCGCGTCTATCCAGGGCGGTAAACTTGCCGGCGATGCGGGCGCAGGGGAAATTCTCTTATTAGATGTAACGCCCCTTTCCCTTTCCATCGAAACGATGGGCGGCGTAGCGACCAGACTGATTGAAAGAAATACCACTATCCCGACAAAGAAGAGCCAGATTTTCTCAACGGCGGCGGATAACCAGACAGCGGTTGACATCAACGTCGTACAGGGTGAGAGACAGTTTGCCAAAGACAACAAATCCCTCGGTCAGTTCAGACTCGACGGTATCCCGCCGGCAATGCGCGGCGTACCGCAGATAGAGGTTACTTTTGATATCGATGCAAACGGCATCGTAAACGTATCCGCTAAGGATTTAGGAACAGGCAAAGAGCAGCATATTACGATTACCGCGGGCTCCAATATGTCCGATGATGAAATTGACAGAGCTGTAAAAGAAGCGGCGGAATATGAAGCGCAGGATAAGAAGAGAAAAGAAGCGATTGATACAAGAAACGACGCAGACTCTTTCGTCTTCCAGACAGAGAAAGCTCTAGGCGAGGTTGGGGACAAAATCGACGCTTCCGAGAAAGCCGGCGTTGAAGCTGACTTACAGGCTGTAAAAGATATTCTGGAAAAGACCAAAGACCAGGAAATGACAGACAGCCAGCTTGACGAGCTGAAAGCGGCAAAAGAGAAACTGACCAATTCCGCACAGTCCCTGTTCACTAAGATGTATGAGAACATGCAGCAGGCTCAGGCACAGGCAGGTCCCGACATGGGAGCCGCAGGCGCAGCACAAGGCGCTCCCGATATGGGCGCGACAGACGCAGCGGATGATGTAGTGGACGGAGATTATAGAGAAGTATAGGTTGAAAAATCAGAGATTTTTCAACCGCGAGTTTGTGCTGACGTTTGCAACGTCCGGCACAAACATCG
>JAMPHJ010000178.1 GCA_023663465.1 Muribaculaceae bacterium
TAAGTTCAAAAGCCGCGTTGCGCCTTTTTCACTAAGTGCCGGCGTTTTTCAAGGATCTTCGCGGGATTTCTATCTGTCCTGCCGGCTCCATGTTAAGGAGCTGACTGAAAATTGATTTCCGTGGCGGAATGCGCCTATTCTCTTGACTTTTTTTTCAGAGGCGATAGAATATATCTGAGAAAACCCGATTTTGTAAACGCTATGTATGGATAGGCAGATACCATCGGATAAGTGGAACTATAAGGCGATATCGCCTGATGGAAATAGCTGGGAGTAAATGGGAGGACGAAAATGAGAAAGTTTTTCAGTCTGATAATAACGACGGCGCTATTGGCAATGGCGTTGTCGGGCTGTGGCGGAAAAAACGAGGCGGCAAAAGAATCCGGGCGGGAGCAGGTTACGGTGGCATTGTGGAGTGATATGCTTACGGAACGCTATGCTGCTTATTTGCAGGATTGTTTCCCGGAGGTGGATTTTACCTTTTATGTGGCAACCAATTCCACGGACTTTTATCGTTTTAAAAAGGAACATGGGGATTTGCCCGATATCCTTACCGTCCGGCGTTTTGCACTGCGGGACGTTGCCGGATGGCGGGATGCCTTATTGGACTTGAGCGACACGGAGCTTGCCAATACGTTTCCCCAGGCTTACCTGCGCAGTTATACCTATAACGACGGTACAGTGAATTGGCTTCCCGCCTGTGCGGAAGTGGATGGCATACTTGTAAATCAGAAATTGTTGCAAGAGTATGGATTGTCCCTGCCTCAGACTTATGAGGATTTCGTAGCATTATGCGGTACGTTGCAAGAGTTGGGTATCCGTCCTTTCCGTTCTAATTTCGGGGCGGACTATACCTGCATGGAAATGCTGCAGGGACTGTCCATAGAGCAGCTTTCTTCCGAAGCGGGCAGAGAGTGGCGGCAACAGTATGAAAGTGGGCGGACAGATCAATTGAGCGAGGAAGTCTGGCTTCCCATTTTTCAACGGATGGAAGAGTTTATCGAATATGTCGGAATCGACGCTTCTGATTTGGAAAACGATGCAAGCGATTGTTTTGCGGCATTTGAGAGTGAAGAAACGGCAATGATTCGGACCACTCCCGATGAAGCTACTGTTCACGGCGCAACGGACGAGAGTCTGCTGCTGCCTTATTTCGGTGAAAACACGGAGGGTAGCTGGTATCTCACTTATCCTGCTTTTCAGGTAGCGGCGAATATCCAAGGGACGGAAGATGCCGGGCGCAAGGAGCTTATTCTGGATATTATGTCGGCAATGCTGGACGAAGAGGGACTGAAACAGATTACCAGCGACGATACGCTAATTGCTTATAATAAAGATGTGACACAGACATTGTCTCCACTGCTTACCCCGATGGAAGAACAGATTGAGGATAACCGTCTCTATATCCGGCTGGCGTCGGCGGACATGTTTTCTGTATCCCAGACGGTGGTACAAGGGATGATTACAGGGAAATATCCCGACGCCCGTTCGGCTTTTGATGCTTTTAACGCCGCTATGAGCGCGCCGTCAGACGATGGGGAAACAGTGGTCCATATCGACGAGGGTTATTCTTATGCCTTTGATGCAAAGCATGGCAGTCAGGCAGCTTCGGCGGTATTTAACTCCCTTCGGGAAGAGGTAGGAAGCCAGTTACTTATCGGCTCTGCCGCTGCTGTGGCAGGAAATATCATTGCCGGGGACTATACGCAGGCGGAGCTGGAATTTCTGACGATGGGTGAGACGCCGGTGATTCTTCTATGTGAAATGACCGGGGAACAGTTCTATCAGTATGTGGACTATATGCTCACCACGCCGGATAAGCGGGGCTCTGTAACCAATGATTCTACGCTGTATGTGTCCAGCGGTTTTGAGATGACTGTCCAAAAGACGGATGCTGGATATGCTTTAGAAAAGCTGACTATTGACGGTAATGAGTTAGAGCAGGAAGCGGTCTATCGTGTGGCAGTATTGGGCAATCTGGAAAACATGGTAGGCGATGCGTTAGAGGCAGCAGGCGTAACGGAGTATGCCCAGACGGAAACTGCATATAAACAAATTATAACGGCTCGCTTGGCAAGTGGACGTCAGCTTGCTGCGCCTACAGATTATATTACATTGCAATAAGGGAGAAGGGAACGCAATGGGTTTCAAAGGAAATAAACGCAACATGGTTCTTCCAGCGGCGTTAGTGCTGGGACTGCTGGCGGTTTTACTGGCAGGAACCTCTTTTTTCACACACTATCTGGAAAATCAAATTTTCGTAGAGCGTACCTCGCAGCTGGTAGAAATCACGGCGCAGGTGCGCGTCAACCTGAGTAACGCTCTGGATACACACTGGAATTACCTCACAGCAGCAATTAATGCATTGGAAAAGGAAAGTTTTGCCGATGGAGCAGAAATAACAGAGTATGTGGACGGTTTGGAAAAGCTGTTAGAAATGGACAGTTATAGTTCCGATCTGATGTTGTTGGACAGTCAGGGCAATTGCTGGGATGCGGAAGGGAAACATGGCGTCTGGACAGATTTGGATTTGATAGCGGGCGGAGAAAAGCGCTGTAGTTTTATTTCTAACAGTTACATATCCCAGGGCAGCTGCTGGATTTTTGTGCAGAAACTGGCGAAGCCCTTAGAGACAGGGGATGGTCTTACTTTTACCCATGCCGTTCTTCTGAAAGACATATACACATTGATTCAATATTATGACAGCGACGCCTATGATGGTCATAATGAAACGTATATCTTGAAAAGCAACGGTACCCGGATGCATGACAATATCTCTCAGGAAAATACCATTCAGGCATATAACGTGCTAAAAGTGCTGGAGGAAATGGAGGGGCAGCAGTATTCCGATATCCGTGCGACATTGGCAAAAGAAGAAACGATTAGTACCAACTTCTGGGTGGATGAGAGGGAATATTATTACTGCATCACGTCCCTGGAAGAGTATGATACCCTGCTGCTGTTTCTGATTCCCGCGGACTTTGTGGCATCCGGGACGGTGGATATGATGAATACGGTAGTGCGTACTCTGTTGATTCTGGCGGTAGTGTTATTGGCGCTTATCGTATTGGCTTTGGTAGCCGTCCTCAGACAGCGCAACAGCGCCCAACTGTATCTGCAGGAACAGGAAAACCTGCACCAGCAGGAGCAGTTAAATCAGCAGTTGGAAGAATATAATGTCATGCTTACCCGCTCTAAAGAATCGGCGGAACAGGCATTCCAGATTGCCGAGGAAGCAAACCGCGCCAAAAGCTCCTTTTTGTCCAATATGAGCCATGATATCCGTACCCCCATGAATGCCATTGTGGGGT
>JAMPHJ010000179.1 GCA_023663465.1 Muribaculaceae bacterium
TGACGGACAATTCGTAAAAGCAGGAAATATCTTATACAGACAGCGCGGAACCAAGATTCATCCGGGCGTAAACGTAGGCATCGGCGGCGATGATACACTTTTCGCATTGGTTGACGGCGTGCTTAGATTTGAAAGAAAAGGAAGAGACAAGAAACAGGCTTCCGTATATCCTGTAGAAAAATAATGCGAAAGAACCGGGCTTCAAACATTGCTTTGTTTGGAGCCTTTTTTCAAACGCGCGCACTAAGAAGAATGGGTGAATGTTATGTTTGCAGATTGTGCGAAAATTTATGTAAAAAGCGGGAAAGGCGGAGATGGGCACGTTTCTTTCCGCAGGGAAAAATATGTACCAAACGGCGGACCCGACGGCGGCGACGGCGGCAACGGCGGCAATGTCTATTTTGTCGTCGATGAAGGCTTAAATACCCTGACGGATTTCCGTCATATCAGGAAATACTGTGCAGGAAATGGTGCAGAAGGCGGAAAACGCAACTGCGCGGGTAAAAACGGGGAAGATATCGTCATCAAAGTACCGGCGGGGACGGTTATCAAAGAAGCCGAAAGCGGCAAAGTCATTACGGACATGTCCGGCGATAACAAGAAAGTGCTGCTCTTAAAAGGCGGAAGGGGCGGCAGCGGCAATCAGCATTATGCCACAAGCAAAATGCAGGCACCCAAATATGCCCAGCCGGGGCAGCCGGCAATGGAGCTGGAATTACTGCTGGAATTAAAGGTAATCGCGGACGTGGGGCTGGTTGGATTTCCCAACGTCGGCAAATCTACCTTTTTAGCCAAAGTGACCAATGCCACGCCCAAGATTGCCAATTATCACTTTACCACGTTAAGCCCGAATCTGGGCGTCGTTGATTTGGAAGATGCAAAAGGGTTCGTCATTGCCGACATTCCCGGACTGATAGAAGGCGCTTCCCAGGGCGTCGGGCTCGGACATGAATTTCTGCGCCACATTGAGCGGACGAAAATCATGGTGCATATCGTGGACGCCGCTTCCACCGAAGGCAGAGACCCTGTAGAAGATATTTATGCCATCAATAAAGAACTCGCCGCCTATAATCCAGAGCTTGCCGCCAGACCCCAGATTATCGCAGCTAATAAAGTAGACATGATTTATGGGGAAAACGATGCGATTACCCGGATTAAGGCGGAATTTGAACCGCAGGGGATTTCGGTTTATCCGATTTCAGCCATTAGCGGAAAAGGCGTAAGAGAGCTTCTATACGCCCTGCAGCGGCAGTTAGACGGACTGGGAGATACCCCCGTTATCTTTGAGCCGGAATATATCCCCTCAGAGTCCCCAGCCATGAAAGAGGAACCCTTCACCGTTTCTTATGATGAAGAAGCGGACGAATATGTCGTAGAAGGTCCACGCATCGAGAAAATGCTTTCCTATACGAACTTAGAGTCCGAGAAAGGCTTCCGTTTCTTTCAGAATTTCCTCAAGGACAACGGCATCTTAAAGGAGCTTGAGGAGCTTGGCATCGAAGAAGGAAACACTGTCAGAATGTACGGACTTGTCTTTGATTACTATAAATAGCCAAAAAGAGGAGTATCCAAATGACCAGTAAGCAACGAGCATATTTAAAAAGTCTTGCAAGCAATTTAAACCCGGTTTTCCAGATAGGGAAATCCAGCCTCACACCGGAATTTACAGAAGCCATCAACGAGGCTTTTAACACAAAAGAGCTGATTAAAATTTCCGTATTGAAAAATTGTGCGGACGACCCTAATGAAATAGCCGCTATGGTGGCGGAACGGGTACACGCCCAGGTCGTCCAGGTAATCGGGAAGAAAATCATCTTATATAAACCAGATACCAAAAATCCTAAAATTATTCTATGACGCCTTGTGCGAACCTTAGCGGAAAGGGGCAGGAGCAGTTGAGGAAAATAGGAATTATGGGTGGTACTTTTAATCCGATTCATATAGGGCATCTAATCATTGCAGAAAAAGCAAGGGAGCAGTTTCATTTAGAAGAAGTGCTCTTTTTACCATGCGGAATGCCTTATATGAAAAGTGAGAAAGAAATACTGTCTGGACATATCCGGGCGGAAATGACCCGGCTGGCAATTGAGGATAATCCCTTTTTTGACCTCTCTACCATAGAGCTTGAGAAAGAAGGGAATACTTACACCTACGAGACGTTAACCGCCCTCCATGAACAAAATCCCAATACGGAATACTATTTTATCCTGGGTGCGGACAGCCTATGGACGATTGATAGCTGGAAAGAACCTTCCAGAATCTTTCAAAACTGCCATATCCTCGCTGCAGTACGGGATGATAAATCCATAGAGGATATGCAGAAACAGGCGGATATCCTGAAAGAAAAATTCCAGGCCAGTATTTTTTTCCTAAGGACAAGCCATATCGAAATTTCATCTTCCATGATACGGAATCTGGTGAAAGAAGGAAGCTCCATCCGCTATCTTGTGCCGGAAACGGTATATGACTATATCATCACAAATAAATTATACAAAGAGGATTCCCACGGAGGCCTGGTATGATAGACGTAAATCTGAAGAAACTAAGAAAAGAAATGGAAGAGAAGTTAACCGCCAAACGATACGAGCATACCTTATCCGTCGCCTATACAGCAGCAACCCTCGCCATGGTACATGGCGCAGACAAAGATAAGGCCCTGATTGCCGGACTTTTACATGATTGCGCCAAATGCCTGTCCAATAAGAAACTTCTCCTGATTTGCCGGAAAAACAGTCTGCCCGTATCGGAAATCGAACGCCAGAATCCCTCGGCGCTTCTTCATGCCAAAGTGGGCAGTTTCCTTGCCTGTGAAAAATACGGCATAGAAGAGGAAGACGTCCTAAACGCTATCCGGTATCATACAACCGGACGACCGGATATGAGCCTTTTGGAAAAAATACTGTATATCGCAGACTATATCGAACCGGGCAGAACCCACGCCGCAAACTTAGGGCAGATACGCCGCATCGCTTATCAGGACTTAGACAGGGCGCTGCTCACCATTCTCGAAGATACGTTATCCTACCTGCGCTCTACAGACGGACAGGTGGATTCCATGACGAAAGAAACCTATGAATATTATAAGCAGAACTTGACAAATAATTGCTAAATAAAAGATAATTTCTAAATAAAGATAATTGCTAAACTAAATTATCGTAAGAATCCATTGTGCAAAACATTTAGGCGATTGCGAAGCTAAGATTCTACAACCGTCCGTTGTGCAGAATATACAATCCAACGCAGGCACGCTCCCGCTACGGTTCAAACGCAGCGGTACATAAGATGCCAAAGTACGGCATCTAAGTAC